>NZ_JBQTGS010000002.1:0-51370 GCF_052386045.1 Leucobacter fengyongliangi
ATGACGACGGTGTTGTCATCGGTCTGACTCGCAAGCGCCTTCACCGCTGCGACCAACGGATCGGGTAGCACGTCGTTAATGGTCTCGCCGTCGCGCAGCACCCAGGCGTCGACGAAGACGACCCGGCCGATGCGCTCGGGCATCGCCTCGGCGACGAGCTGGATAAGCGGACCTCCGCCGCTATGACCGACGAGCACGATGTCGAGCTGGTTGAGCGCTCTTACCTGATCGATCAGATCGCGCGCCATCATGCTCATCGTGACGCCGGAGCGGTCCACGGCACCGTCTTCGAGACCGCGCAGCGTCGGCGCGAACACCTCATGTCCTTTGCCGCGCAATTCGTCGGCGACGCCGTCCCACGCCCAGCCGCCTTGCCATCCGCCGTGCACCAGTACGATCTGCATTGATCATCCTCTTCGCATAGTTATCTGCTGAGCAGAAATTGTTTCCAACCAGAAGACACAATAGCTTGCGCGGCGGAATTTGTCAAGGCGAGTGAGGCCGGTGGGTGTTAGGCGGCGAGTTGGATCTCGTCGGTTGGTGGCTGGTTGATCCACGCGGCCGGGTCTCGGTCGAGGATCTTCGGTCGCGTCTGTCGCGTCGTGAACCGTTCGGGGTGGGCGCGGCGGGCGGCCTCGAGTGTGGCGTCTCGGTCGCGGTCGATGGCGTCGGCGTGCCCGTAGTGCACGTCGGCGGGCGTGTGCATGCCGATGCCGGTGTGCCGGTGGTGGTGGTTGTAGGCGTGCACGAATTCGTCCAGGAACTGCCGTGCGTGGGCGAGGGAGACGAACCGGTCGGGGAAGACGGGCAGGTACTTCATCGTCTTGAACAGCGCTTCGGAGTAGGGGTTGTCATTGGACACGTGCGGTCGGGAGCGGGACGCGGTCACGCCGAGATCGGCGAGCAGGGTGCGGACGGTCTTCGACGTCATCGAGGGGCCGCCGTCGGAGTGCACGACCTCGGGGGTGCCGTGGATCCCGAACGCGTCGGTCATCATCTCCTTGGCGAGTAGGCCGTCCTCGCAGGCGTGCACGATGGCGCCGACGATGTAGCGGGAGAAGATGTCGATCATCACGTACGCGTCGTAGTACGTGCCTTTGACAGGGCCGGCGAGTTTCGTGATGTCCCAGGTATAGACCTGCCCGACGGCGGTCGCGATCAGCTCCGGCACCTTCCGCGGCGGATGGGTCGCGAGCCGGCGCCGCTCCCGTACCTGCGTGTGCTCGCGCAGCACCCGATACATGGTCGAGACCGAGCCCACGTATTCGCCGCGCTCGAGCAGGATGGGATAGATCTGCAACGGCGGCTTGTCGACGAACTCGTCACTGTTGAGCGTGGACAGCACCAGCGACCGCTCGACGCTCGAGAGCTTGTTCGCTGGGGCAGGACGAGCCGACGGCGGCTCGGGGTCCGGTCGGCGTGCGCGGGAGGCGGCGCGGGTCGCGGTCGCACGCGCCACGCCGGTCAGGGCTGCCGCCTGCCGGGTCGGCACGTCCGCGGCGGCCAGTTCGACGTAGGTGTTCATGAGCGCTTCCCGCGCCGCGGGTCGGTGTCCGCGCTCTCGGAGATCTGCCCCAAGAGCGCGTGCGCTTTTCCCATGATCTCCAACGCCGTCCGCGTCATCGACAACTCCACCTCGGCCTTCCGCAGTTGCGCCTTCAACCGGGCGTTCTCGGCCTGCGCGGCGCTGGGACGACCGACCGCTTCGCCGGGGTTCTTGCCCTCCAGCAGACCCGCGTCGCGCTGCTTGCGCCACTCCGAGATCAGCGACGAGTACAGGCCATGTCGGCGCAGGTATCCCGCGCCCTCACCCGTCTCGCACGCGACCTCGTACTCGGACAGGTACTGCAACTTCTGGCCCGGCGAGAACGAACGCCGACGCGTCGGCCCGTCCGGGATCGAGGGTGCGCTCACGACTCCATCATCGGCCGCGACGACCGCGACCGGGGAACTCAAACTCATCAGATTGGTGATCCTTCAACTCGCCCCACGAGGCGGACTTGCTATAAACCGGTGGACTCACTCAACCCTGACACGTAGGGGGGGGATTAGTCCTCAGAGTGATACACCGAATATCCAGTCGGCATCTTCGCCTGTGCCCCGGTTAGGCTGCCAGGTCTAACCTTCCCTGTAGTACGCGAGTGTCGCGCCATTGCAGATCTGCACTGACCCGGCCCCATGGCTCGAGCTCGCGCCCACAACTGGCCGGTTACAAACAGCACTTAAGCCCTGTCCGTGGTGGATACGAGTGCGCCCGTCGCACGATTCCCCCCAACGGCATATCTAGCAACTCATGCGTCCTGCTCCATCTTGTCTCCTGAGCCCGGACACCAGTGTCGACGATGCGTTATGGCACACCGAAGGACTCACGGTTTGAGCGCAGTCGACCGATCTCCTGGTTTCGGGTCTCGACCAATAGCTGAGTTATGCTATCCATGATTCGGCATCATGGACTCAAAAACTCTTCCCGTACTCGTCATCATCTCTCGACGCGCCTCTCCCGGCCGCGAATCAGAACTTCGTGACTGGGCTGACGAGCTCTGTCGACGGGCCGCGCGATTTCCCGGCTACATCACATCGAGTGTGCGCGACACTCAACAGAAGTCCGTAACGACGGTAATCGTTGAATTGGGTTTCAGCTCGGCCTATCAGCTCATCGCTTGGGAGGAGAGTGAAGAACGTCTCGGACATCTCGACACGGCAGACGAACTCACCCAGGGAAACCCCATACCGCTGACGATAGAAGGACTCGAAGGTTTCGCCGACACGATGCGTGCCGGCGAAAGAAAAGCTCCCCGATGGCATACGGCTCTTGCGGTCTGGATCGCCCTCTATCCACCCGCCGTTCTCTCGGCATACCTTTTGAGTCCGAAACTCCACGCCCTGGCGATACCGGTGCAACTCCTCATCACCACACCGCTCACAGTGGCGACCGTTATCTGGGTGACGCTACCACTCGTGGACCGGCTTCGCGTGGCAATAAGGAGGCGTCGGCCCTGACCTGGATCGAGCGATCTGATATCAGCGGATCAAACGATTGTCATGTTCAAGAGCGGCAAGGTGAAACCGCCATACGTTGTCGTCATTGAAGGCCGATCCTAGGTCAGGAAGATCACGCAAGTCGTCTTCGTCAATATCCGGAGCGGCCGCCCCGGCGGCCATCACCCGCAACTGAATCTGGGCAAGAGAATCTATATTGATGGCCCGGATGACCGCTTCAGGAACGGTGCGGCCAACGGTCGTTAATCCGTGTCCTTTCAGTAGGCAGACAGGTTTGTCCGCCATGGTTGCCACCATGGCGTCGGCACGCTCAGCATTCCTGATTAGCGCGGAACTCGGGTGGATCGGGATCCCCATCCGCGCCATGCGCATGGCCGGGATATTGAAGGATCCGACGATGGGTCGCAGCGCCTCCCCCGTCAAGGTGAATGCCACGATCGCCGGCGGGTGAGCATGCACAACCGCCCGCACTTCGGGGTTGCGCGTCAACACACCAAGGTGCAGAGGAAGTTCATTGGGAGCGGAGTACCCCTGTGGCAAGTCATGAGCCCCGTCCATTCCGACGCTGTGGATGTCACTCACCTCAGTGAAGGCTAGACCACGTTCCTGCGGACCACGACAGCGCACAAGCACCGTTTCATCGTCGATTCGAAGACTGACATGGCCGAGAATGTCGTCGACGAGTCCCCGTTGTGCGAGCACTCGACATGCGTTAGCAACGAGGGTGCGTTCCTGTAACAGATGGGCAGAGACCATGCTAACTCCCTTTCAGAGGCCTGTTCATGTCCGAGAATAACAGAGATAGATTCTGACTTGCAGAGTAATCCGTTTAGACGGCGTCTTGCACTTCGGTGACGGAGGGGGTATATTTCTGCCAGGCAGATAGCTTCTCTTTCATTGGCCGCGATCGCAGGGAGCCCACATGGAACACAACTCCACCATTTACGATGAAATAAGGGCGGGGATGATCCCTGCCCACATTTACAACGATGAAGCGGTCTTTCAGAAAGAAAAATCGAACCTCTTCAGTCGTGCGTGGCTCTTCGTGGCTCACGAGTCAGAGATCCCGCAACCTGGCGACTACGTAGTACGCAAAGTTCTCGATGACTCGTTCATCGTTGTTCGGGATGAGAAGGGAGAGATCAAAGCGCACTTCAATATGTGCCTCCATCGCGGCATGCAGGTCTGCCGGGCAGAGATGGGCAATGCTTCGCATTTCCGGTGCCCATATCACGGCTGGTCCTACCGCAATGACGGCCGAATCATCGGACTTCCGTTCCATCAGGAAGCCTATGGCGGGGAAGAAGGTTTCAGCCGTAAAGGTGCGACGTTGTTGCCAGCACCAAGCCTCGACAGCTACAACGGCCTGATCTTCATCAGCATGGATCCTGATGCTCCCCCACTGCTCGAGTACCTTGGTGACTTCACCTTCTACCTCGACTACTACACAAAGCAGTCCTCCAGTGGGATCGAACTGCGGGGGCCACAACGGTGGCGTGTCAACGCGAACTGGAAAATCGGCGCGGAGAACTTCGCTGGCGATATGTACCACACCCCTCAGACCCATACCTCGGTAGTGGAGATCGGTCTCTTCCGCGAGCCAAAGGCGGAGAAGCGAAAAGACGGCAATACCTATTGGGCTGGCAACGGCGGTGGCACCACCTACAAACTCCCACCAGGAAACGTCGAGGAAAAGCTTAGATACGTCGGCTACCCACAGGAGATGGTGGACCGGATGAAGGAGGTGTGGACACAGGAGCAACTCGACGTCATCGGAGAGAACGGCTTCATGATTTCGGCCGCCTCCGCTTTCCCTAACATGAGCTTCGTGCACAACTGGCCCGTGGTTGAAGATGGCGAAGACGTTCTACCATTCATCTCCATTCGCACCTGGCAGCCGATCAGCGAGAACGAGACCGAAGTGCTCTCCTGGTTCGCTGTCGACGCTGAAGCTCCGGAGGAGTTCAAGGAACTTTCATACAAGGCGTATCTGATGTGCTTCGGCTCCACGGGCATGTTCGAGCAAGATGACGTAGAAAATTGGGTCTCACTGACCAACACGGCCAAGGGCTCAATGGCCCGCCGGCTGCTCCTTAATGGACGGATGGGCATGCTGAAGGACGGCTCACCGGTCGTCGCCCCCCTCACCTCGGAGGAGTTCGCAGGCCCCGGCGAAGCCCATGTCGGCTATGGCGAGTACAACCAGCGCCACCTACTGAACCGCTGGGCGGACTACCTCGAGGATGAACCCACCGAGCCCTCACGTCCGACGGTGGTCGGACTCATCCGAACGACCCCGTCGGCACTGGCTGCAGAACAAGCACTCGCTGCAGAACAAGCGGCAGACTCGGACCCGAAGCGGGCGTCATTATGACTCTCATCGGAGCGGACCTTTCGGCGCAAGCGGTTCTCGGCAAGAATGCCACCAAAGCCAGCAAAGTGGGAGCGTCACTATCGTTCGGTGACCCTCGCCATCTTGAGTTGTCCAGGTGGCTGGTCGATGAGGCCTACACGCTCGATGACCAGCGGTACGAAGACTGGCTCGAGACACTCACAGACGATATCCATTATTTAATGCCCGTGCGTGTCACAACGGCACTGGGTGCCGGCTACTCCACAAGCCCCAAGATGGCGCACTGGGATGAGAACAAGTACTCTCTCAGTCGCAGGGTGGCACGGTTCCTCACCGAACACGCCTGGACCGAGGATCCTCCCTCGCGTCTGCGGCACTACATCACGAACGTCCGGGCGTTCGAGACCGATGTCGAAGGAGAGCTCATCGCCGATTCGGCCGTTCTGCTCTTCCGGAGCCGGGGTGACACCAACCCGGCCTCAACAATCTCCGCGCAGCGCGAGGACGTTTTTCGGTTCGTGGATGGTCAGTATCAACTAGCTCGCCGGGTGATCATGATCGATGAATCAGTGCTTCGTACTCAGAACTTGGCGATCTTCCTATGACACTCGAGTGGGAGGGTGCTGAACAGGATCGTCTGGCGGCAATCGAAGCTGCGGAACACCGGCAGCGCTTGATAGCGAGAACGCGGGGGATACCGTTGGTGATCGCGAATGAGTTCTCGGAAATCAGAGTGTCACACGTCGAAACTCGCAACGGTTCAAGACTGCTCATCGAGTCCCCGAAGTCGGGCCAGTGGGTCGCGCTCGACCCTCTCGAGTTGGAAGCACTGACCTGGCAGACGACGCAAACTTTCTCGGAGATGATCGCGTCGCCATTCGAACCGATGTTCCCCGAGACCCATTGAACTAGGAGAACAACACATGGCGACCATCAAAGCCAACCTAGGTGCCTGCCAGGGCTACGCCAACTGTGTCATCGGCGCCGAAGACTACTTCGATATCGACGATGACGGAATAGTCGTAGTGCTGAAAGCCGAGGTGCCAGAATCAGACCGCAAAAGGGTCGAAGAGGCAGCCCGGAGCTGCCCGGTTTCCGCACTCATGGTAGTCGACTAATGCCCACCGTAGTCATCGTGGGCGCCTCAGTTGGCGGGATCAAGACAGCGCAGTCGCTGCGACTCGAAGGATATTCCGGTGAGATCATCTTGATCGACTCAGAGAGCGTCCCCGCCTATGATAAGCCGCCCCTCTCGAAGGCTTACCTTCAGTCCGGCGCGGCTCCGCACGAAATAGCGCTGCTCAGACCGGATGAGATCGCAGGCCTCTCCGCCGAATTCAAGCTCGGGTCTCCGGCGGTGGGGATGGACACCGAGGCACGCACTGTGACCCTTGAGTCGGGCGAAGCCGTCCGCTACGACGCTCTAGTCATCGCGACCGGGGCGCGAGCACGCCGCTCCCCATGGGGAGATGGTCCTGGCATCCATGTACTTCGGACCATGGCCGATGCGGACCGTCTCCGCAACGAGCTCCGGCCTGGACGGCGCCTATTGATCATCGGTGCCGGATTCATCGGCGCAGAGGTGGCATCGACGGCTCTCAACCATGGCGTCGTCGTCACAATGGTTGATCCCCATCCCGCACCGATGTCTCGCGTCCTCAACGAGGCCGTAGGAAACATATTCGCCACCAAACACCGGAAGGAGGGCGTCTCCACCGTTTTCGGCCACACCGTATCGAGCGTGACCAGAGCCGGAGACACATTCGAGGTTGAATTGAGCAACGGCGAACTACTATGGGCGGATAGCGTGCTCGTCGGAATCGGCGCGGTTGTCAACACCGAATGGCTCGCGTCGTCACATCTAGTCTTAGAAAACGGTGTGCTTTGCGGTCCCACATTAAACGCGATCGGAGCCGATCGCGTCTTTGCCGTTGGCGACATCGCGCGTTGGACGAGCGCAACGAACAATGAGGTGCTGCGGCTGGAGCACTGGACTAATGCCGTCGATCAAGCCAAGACGGTCGCACACAACATCGTGCATCCTGACGACCTCGTCGAATATGAGACGGTCGAGTACGTATGGAGCGACCAGTTCGACTGGAAAATCCAGGTGGTGGGGAGAACCGGTGCCTCCGACTTCGATATTCTCGGTGATCCTGCCGACGGCAAATTCGCAGTGTTGTATACAGCCGCAGATTCAACCTTGATGGGCGCAGTAGTGGTGAACTGGCCGCGCGCGCTCATTGCATGCCGTCGGGCTGTCGCCAATCGACGAGTTACAGACGACGTCAGCACGGAGTTGTCGGCCAATCTTTCCGCCTCCCGCGTCTCGCTTTCAGCTACGGCGCGCTAGATCGACCGGGGTGGATAGTGCGCGACCGAGCCAGTACAGTTTCTGAGGTGCAGAAATATGTGACGAAGCCCTCCTCCGAAGGAACACCACCCCAGTATCCAATCGAATCGGTCGACAACGCACTGAAATTGATCTTGCTCCTCGGAGAGGAATCGGAGATCCGACTAACAGATGCGAGCACCCATCTGGGAGTAGCCTCCTCAACAGCACACCGGATTCTCGCGATGCTGTCATGGCGAGGCTTCGTCCGTCAGAATCCCAGCACCAAAATGTACGGCCCTGGCCCTGCACTAACGACAGTTGCCTTCTCAGTGCTCCGCCGAATGGACATACCGCGCATCGCACAGCCAGTCCTCGACGATTTAAGCACCCTTCTAGGCGAGACGAGCCACATCGGAACGCTGGAAGGAAGCCGTGTACGCTTCCTGGCGGTTTCCGAACCCGCGGCCGCAGTACGCGTTGCATCCCGAATCGGAACAAACCTGCCAGCACACTGCACCTCGACCGGAAAAGCCCTTCTGGCAACTCTCAGCGAGGAACAGCTGCACAGGCTGTACCCGAACGAGGCGCTCGATCAGGTGACTGCGCACTCCGTGTCCACGAGGAACGAGTTGGAGCGACAGCTCGAGAAGGTGCGACGGGACGGGTACGCCACGAATCGCGAAGAAAGCGAGAACGGCGTCGCATCGGTGGCCGTCGCCGTGCCCAGCTCGAACGGTGCGACGCTCGCAGTGAACGTATCGGCACCTGTGCATCGTCTTCCTACCGCCAAGTTCCGCGCATTCAGCCGTGTCCTGAAGGAAGCGGTCTCTAGTTTGTCCGAAATGCTCGGGTAAACGGCTTGATAGTCGCTGCCAAGAAAGGGCATCGTGATTTCTTCTGAGAGAATCCCTCTCCTCCACGGCCACTCCATTCCTCGCGTGGGCCTCGGCACCTGGCCGCTGCTGGGTGAGGAGTGCGAGGAAATGGTCTCTACCGCGTTGGCGAGTGGATACCGGATGATCGATACTTCCCATAAATATGCCAATGAAGACGCAGTAGGTCGAGGTATCCACCGGTCCGCTGTGCCGCGGGACGAGATCTTTGTGACCAGTAAATTCAACAAAGAGGACCACAGCGTCGACGGCGTGCACCGAGCGTATGAAGAAAGCCTCAAGCGTCTCGGGCTGGAATACCTCGACCTCTTCCTCTGCCACTGGCCGGTACCGTGGGAAGACCGATATGTTGATGCCTGGAAGGGACTCGTTTCTCTAGTCGAGCAAGGCCTGGTGAAGGCGATCGGTGTGTCGAATTTTAAACCTGACCACATCGATCGAATCGTGGCAGCGACGGGTTATGTGCCCGATGTAAACCAGATCCAGCTCAGTGTCGATCTCGCACGCGCAGAGACCCGAAAATATCACTCTAGGCACGGCATCCTGACAGAGAGTTGGAGCCCGTTGGGGCGCGGCGCCCAGCTCCGTGAACTACCCCAGATCGTCGAGTTGGCAGAGAAACTCAAACGTTCCCCCGCCCAAATTTTGCTCCGCTGGCATGTGCAGCAGGGAATCGTGCCGATCCCCAGATCATCAAACGCCGATCAAATGCAACAGAACATCGCATTGTTCGATTTCGAGATCCCTGAGACGGATCTGGTTCAGCTCGAAGGTTTGGATCGAGGCGAAGCGGCCGCCCGCGACTCCAATGAACCCGAGAACGGACACTAACCCAGCCCTCTCCGGTTGAACGGCGAGAGGAGTATTGGGCCGCGATGGGTGAGCGCATCCGTTGCCATCAGCGCGCAGACACCGTTCCGAACAGCTTCGCGATCGGAGCCAACACCATGGGTCGGGCCGCAACCCAGGCTGCGGCGATCACCACGAGGGCTGCGACAAGGAACCAGAACCCGGTCCAGTTATCGGCATACGCATTCGGGTCGACAGACCCCTGCGCGGCGAACATGTGGTTCAGGTTGCGCAGAGCGCCGGTCGCAAACACGAGGAAAACGTGCACGGCGATGAAGGCAACGAAGTAGAGCATCACCGGGAAGTGCAGCGCACGCGCCCACTCGATCGGGTAGGCCTTATTGAGCTTCTCAGCGTTCTTTGGCCACATGCCACTCATCCGGAACCCGGTAACGGCGGCGAGGGGAGCGGCAAGGAAGATCGTCACGAAGTAGGCGATCTGCTGGATCGAGTTGTAGTTGACCCAGCCGTTCTCGGTCGGCCAATCCAACGAGATGTACTGCAGCACCGCGGAGAGCGCGTTGGGGAAGACTTCCCAGCTGGTGGGGATCACCCGCATCCACTGTCCGGTGACGAACAGCAGCACGATGAAGACGACACCGGAATTTGTCAAGGCGAGTGAGGCCGGTGGGTGTTAGGCGGCGAGTTGGATCTCGTCGGTTGGTGGCTGGTTGATCCACGCGGCCGGGTCTCGGTCGAGGATCTTCGGTCGCGTCTGTCGCGTCGTGAACCGTTCGGGGTGGGCGCGGCGGGCGGCCTCGAGTGTGGCGTCTCGGTCGCGGTCGATGGCGTCGGCGTGCCCGTAGTGCACGTCGGCGGGCGTGTGCATGCCGATGCCGGTGTGCCGGTGGTGGTGGTTGTAGGCGTGCACGAATTCGTCCAGGAACTGCCGTGCGTGGGCGAGGGAGACGAACCGGTCGGGGAAGACGGGCAGGTACTTCATCGTCTTGAACAGCGCTTCGGAGTAGGGGTTGTCATTGGACACGTGCGGTCGGGAGCGGGACGCGGTCACGCCGAGATCGGCGAGCAGTGTGCGGACGGTCTTCGACGTCATCGAGGGGCCGCCGTCGGAGTGCACGACCTCGGGGGTGCCGTGGATCCCGAACGCGTCGGTCATCATCTCCTTGGCGAGTAGGCCGTCCTCGCAGGCGTGCACGATGGCGCCGACGATGTAGCGGGAGAAGATGTCGATCATCACGTACGCGTCGTAGTACGTGCCTTTGACAGGGCCGGCGAGTTTCGTGATGTCCCAGGTATAGACCTGCCCGACGGCGGTCGCGATCAGCTCCGGCACCTTCCGCGGCGGATGGGTCGCGAGCCGGCGCCGCTCCCGTACCTGCGTGTGCTCGCGCAGCACCCGATACATGGTCGAGACCGAGCCCACGTATTCGCCGCGCTCGAGCAGGATGGGATAGATCTGCAACGGCGGCTTGTCGACGAACTCGTCACTGTTGAGCGTGGACAGCACCAGCGACCGCTCGACGCTCGAGAGCTTGTTCGCTGGGGCAGGACGAGCCGACGGCGGCTCGGGGTCCGGTCGGCGTGCGCGGGAGGCGGCGCGGGTCGCGGTCGCACGCGCCACGCCGGTCAGGGCTGCCGCCTGCCGGGTCGGCACGTCCGCGGCGGCCAGTTCGACGTAGGTGTTCATGAGCGCTTCCCGCGCCGCGGGTCGGTGTCCGCGCTCTCGGAGATCTGCCCCAAGAGCGCGTGCGCTTTTCCCATGATCTCCAACGCCGTCCGCGTCATCGACAACTCCACCTCGGCCTTCCGCAGTTGCGCCTTCAACCGGGCGTTCTCGGCCTGCGCGGCGCTGGGACGACCGACCGCTTCGCCGGGGTTCTTGCCCTCCAGCAGACCCGCGTCGCGCTGCTTGCGCCACTCCGAGATCAGCGACGAGTACAGGCCATGTCGGCGCAGGTATCCCGCGCCCTCACCCGTCTCGCACGCGACCTCGTACTCGGACAGGTACTGCAACTTCTGGCCCGGCGAGAACGAACGCCGACGCGTCGGCCCGTCCGGGATCGAGGGTGCGCTCACGACTCCATCATCGGCCGCGACGACCGCGACCGGGGAACTCAAACTCATCAGATTGGTGATCCTTCAACTCGCCCCACGAGGCGGACTTGCTATAAACCGGTGGACTCACTCAACCCTGACACGTAGGGGCGCCTCACCAGGGGGCAGGAATCCTTCACATGGTTCTTGCCCCCTCATCTGTTTAATGCCGCTGATACACCCGGGCAGCTTTATGCGCGGCTAGCGGCAGCCAACGGTAAATGGGGCTACTGTTATGTAGCCGCATTTTGTGCTACCCTTTAGTTATGGGAGTTCAGTTCACGAGTAGCGCCGACAAGCACGGCATTCCGCGCGAAGATTCGCTCTACGCGATCATGCACGCGGAGGTATCGGCCGAAGTTGATGGGGAGCCGGGCGAAGTCACGATGGTCTATGTCGGGCACCCGCACGGTCAGACTGATCGCTACATCGAAGTTATCGCCGCGCACCGTCCACCGCGAACCATTGTGATCTTTCATGCGATGCCACTGAGTGATCTGTTCCGACACCTACTCAACGAAGGGAAGTAGCACCATGAGCACCAACTACGAAAAGCTGGCGGCGCGCGCCGAGCGCGGCGACTTCAAGGTAAAGCCTGGCACCGTGCGCCGAGGATCGGAGGCGACCGCCGAGGCGCAGCGTAGTCTCATTGAGGCCACGGGCGCGACGAGTGTGGACGAGCTGACCCGCATTGTGCTCGGGCGGCCGAGCGTCGGCGCGAAGGCCGGAGCATCGCCCGTGGTGCGTGCCCGCGTGCCGCAGGCGCTCAAGGATCGCGTGACCGCAATTGCCGAGCGCGAGCACCGCAAGGAATCTGACGTGGTGCGCGAAGCCCTCGCCGCCTACGTCGAGGTGCGGGCTGTGCGCTGATATGGACGAGGGTAAGCCGCTGCCGTGGGGCACACGTCGCGGTCCGTTCGGGCTGGTCGTAGACGGCCCGAGCTACCCGAAGTGACACTGCCCGTAAACGGTCGTTTTCGGGCAGCCCGCCGAGGCAGCCCGCCGAGGCAGCGACACGCCGCTATCTGACCGACCGAAACCTATGACCGAAACCAACCCCGACCCGAAACCCGCCCTATACCGTTTGCGGGCAGGCCGGTAAAATCAGGAGTACACTAGGAGGTGCAGCATTATGTCGCAACCATCATTTGACGTAGAGGCCCGCTGGCCCGAGCTGTTCGACCAGCTCGACGCTGACAAGCGCCGAGCCGTTGTGCGCTCGCTCGCGGCAGGCTGGCATGAGGGATGGGAGCCGAACCGAGAAGACGTGGCCGACCTCATCGACTACACGCGCGGCGCGCTGACGTTCGAGGATTACCAGGCACGCTCGGCCGACAAGGCGGCGCGCATCGCCGGAGCGGCCGCCGCGCTCTGATGCCGCAGCAGTTCGACTCGTGGGCGTCATACTTCTACCCGGAAACTTACGACGCTCAGACCGGCCACGGTGTGCTGCGCAACGTGCCCGGTATCCGAGACTTCGAGGCGCTGCGCAGCTACGACTATCGCATGTCGTTCGCTCGGCGCACTGAGCTTGAGCTGCGCCCCGAGCTTGTGGCTCGCACGTTCGACGGCGAGCACATGAAGGCCCTGCACGGCCATATCTTTCAAGACGTTTTTGAGTGGAGCGGTTCTTACCGGACTGTGAACATGGCGAAGGGTGGCACGGCCCCGTTCGCTGACGCTCACAACGGCGCGATAGACGCCTATCTGACCGACGTTCGTTCGATGGTCGAGCGCACCGATTGGGCGCAGCTCGACCACGGAGCGTTCGCGGAACGCTCGGCCGAAATCTTCTCCCACGTCAACCAGGCTCATCCGTTCAGGGAGGGCAACGGTAGGACGACCAAGGTGTTCATGGAACACATCGCGGAGCGGTCGCCGTACACGCTTGAGTTCGAGCGTGTGCCCGAGGAAGTCTGGAACCTGGCATCGGCCGCCACGCGGCCGCCGATGGGGGAGTACACCCCGAATCATCGGCCTATGGTGCCCGTGTTCGAGCACGCGGCCGTGCCGCGCTCGAACGTGCTCATGCACGAGGGCGGCCGCGTCACAGGCGACGCAGCGCCCGAGAAGCCGATGACGCTCGGAGAGCGCATCGAGCGCAAGATGAACGAGCTGCGCGAAGCTCGGCCGAGCAAGCCGAAGCACGCAGCAGATCGCGGCCCGGATACGCCCGAGCTGGGTGACGGTACGAAGCCGAAGCCGCCCGAGCGTGGCCCGAGCTTAGGACGATAACCGTGAAGCTCGGATACACCCGTGTCAGCACCCGCGAGCAGAATGCAGACTCGCAGATCGCCCGCCTCGAACAGGCAGGTTGCGAACGAATTTTCGTTGATGTTGGCTATTCAAGTCGCGTTGAGGATCGCCCCGACTGGATCGAGTGCCGCAAGATTCAACGCCCCGGTGATGAGCTGGTGATTCCCTCGCTCGACCGCGTAGCAGGCACCGACAGCATCGCTATCTCGGTCATCCGTGACCACGCAGCGCGAGGCGTGAAGCTGCGCAGCCTCGATGAACCGTGGATGGACATAGACCCGTCAACAGCGATGGGTGAAGCCATGCTCAAGATCATGGCGACGCTCGCGCAGCTCCGCGTCGATATGATCCGCGAGAACACCCGGCGAGGCGTCGAGCACGCACGCTCCCAGGGTCGCATCGGCGGCCGCCCGACCGTCATGACACCCGAGCGAATCGCAATGGCGAAGACCATGCGGGAGGCTGACCCGCCGATGAGCTACGCGCAAATCGCGCTCGCACTCGGCGTCGGCCGCAGCTCGGTAAGCCGTGCCCTGTCGAAGCCCGAGTAGCCCCGCTACTCGCAGTGATGCTTACCCCGATATGAAGCCCGCAGCGTAGGCCTGGCGAGGGTCAAGGGTGCGGCGAAGCCGCATCGTGCAGCGACGCAAAGCGCCCTTGAGGCTCGCCAGGCCGGAGCTAATCTCATATCATCGGGGGAAGCCCTCACACACAAAACCGCGAGCGAAAGGAGACACTATGCAGATCATGGCAGTCGTCCTCATCGTCGTCGCGGTTCTGGTGATCGCACTTGTTATCAAGCTCGTGTTGTTCGGCGCGGGTGCGATCATCCGCGGCATCATCTGGCTCGTGCAAGCCCTACTGATCGGTATTGGCCGCGCTGTAGTTTGGCTCGTGTTCGGCGTGCGCCGACTGTACTGGCGACTGCGCCGCTGACGCCGACGCTGCGCGACGTTGCGCGGCCGGAATGAGCGTCGAGCGCTCACCCTTGCTCAGAGCAAAGACCTTCGCAATATCGGCGCGTGTGAGGTCACCGGCGTCAAGAATCTCGGCGGCCGTATCCGCAGCCTTGACGCTCGCGGCGCGTGCATCCTCAAGTGCTTTGCCGAACGTGCTCAGACGCTTGCGCTTGGCCTTCAGCCGCGCTTCATCCTCTTTGAGCAGATCGTCAATGTTCCGTTCAGTAGACATGCTGACTCCCTTTTCTGAGCCAGCCCGGCAGGGCTGGCGCTGACAGAGCCGACCGCGCGCAGCGCGGCCGACTCTCATTCTGCTACGCAGAGGATCGGCTGCGCCGATACCCCTACGCTACCCAGTCTAGCGACTGTGCAGCTTCGGGGGTAGGATGGACTCACGGAGGGTAGCAAGCATAGCAAGTGGTAACCACTTGCGGCTTGTCCGTCCGGTAGGACTGACAATAACGGGCTTGCAGCCCGAACCCGCTAGTAGGAGAGAGCATGACGAACCCGGAGCCACGCAGAGCACGGCCGGTTCGCAAGCTCATTTCATTTTCTGACTCTGAGTGGGTGACGGTTGAGCGCCGCATGTCTCTCGCGGAGGCGTCGAGCTTCGATGAGTTCGCGCGGCGAACGATCCTCGACGGTGAAGTGAAGGTGCGAAAGATCGCGTTCGATCCTGCACCGCTCGGTGCCGAGCTTGCGAGGATCGGCAACAACATCAACCAGATCGCGAGGCAGGCGAACACTGAGAACGTCGCGACGCTGGATGAAGTGAAGTACACGCGCCAGCTCGTGCGCGAGATTCAAGCTCTGATCGAGCAGGCAGCGAAAGCGGTGGAGTGAGCACATGGCCGTTGTGAAGATGGGGCAGATCAAGTCAACACCCGCGAAGGCGTTGGCTTACATCTCGCGCCCTGACGCAACGGCTGACGGTGTGTGGGTTTCGACCAACGCAGATACGATCATTGACCCGTCTGACTTCAAGGCCGTTGCTCGGCAGTTCGAGCAGACCGCGCAGCGCGTCGGCGTCTCGAAGGCTCGCGAAGGTAGCGTGCTCGCGCATCATGTGATCCAGTCGTTCGACCCGAAAGACGGCGTAGACACTGCTACCGCGCATCGACTCGGCGTGCAGCTCGCGGAGCAGATCACGGGCGGATCGCACGAGTACATGATTGCAACGCACCTCGATAAGGGGCACGTTCACAACCACATCATCTTGAACGCAGTGAACCGCGAAACCGGCCGACGGTTCCGTGTTCAGAAGAGCACCATCGGCAACATTCGCGACATGAGCGATGAGCTATGCAGAGCGCAAGGCTTGAGCGTTCTACCGAAGCCCGAGCGCGCAAGCGGGCGGTCAATGGCAGACATTTACCGCGTGCTCAAGGGGGAGAGCGGCAAGCAGTTCATACGCACCGAGATTGACAAAGCAGCCATTCGGGCGACGAGCTGGACAGAGTTTCAAGCGATCCTCGGCCGCGCAGGCGTCGAAGTATCGACACGCGGCGGCCGCTCGGGCACACTCTCATTCCGCGAAATCTCGATGCCTCGACCGGTGCGCGATTACCGACTGGGCGCGGCGTACTCCGAAGCGTCAATCATGGCTCGACTCACGCGCCAGGTTGTCAACCAGATCGGTGTCGATGTGTCGATGGTGACGAAAGAGACACGCGACACGATGACCGTGATTGTTCCGGGCACGAAGCGCGAGCTACACCTGACCGTTGCCAAGACTCAGATCGTTCGGCATGGTCGAGCGCTGCGCATCTATGTACCTGCAAACGATGAGCACCGGCTATCCGATGCACGCGGCAACCTGGCAAAGACGGTGCCCACTATCGGCCTGTACAAGTGGTTCTCGGAACCTGATCTAGTGGGTGCAACGCACTACGCGAAGAACGCGCAGCTCGGCGGAAACCTGACGAAGTGGCAGACCGGCCTCAGCGAACTTCGCACCCTCGAAGCTCGCGTGAACGCGAAGGCTCGATGGATGAGTGACAGCGGGCGCAGCGGCCCCGATGCCGCTATCGAACGCGCACGCGCGTTCGTTGCCGAGCGTCACTTCGCGTACCAGACAACGCTTGTAGCAGCAGCCGAACTCATGGTGACCCCCGCAGGTGACCCCGCACAGCTCGCAGGCCTACAAGCACAACTCCGCATCATGGAACGTGAGATTGACGGAGCCAAGAGCGACATTCACGCACTGACGCAACTAACGAAGGAGGAAGCGAAGATGTCTGTATCAGATCGAATTCATGCGCAGTCGAACGCTGCACGAGAGGGCAGCGAACGAGCGCAGCAGCAGCGCCAGCGAGAGCAGGCAGCGCAGCGACTCAGCCGCGATGTTGCAGCGGGCGATGCCGAGACGCACGCACAGCGCGCCGCACGCGCTGACGAACGCTCGGCCGATGCGGTCACGCTCGATGACGCAGAGCAGGATCGCGACGGCGGCACACGCTCGATGACACTGCAAGACCGCCTCGAAATGGAAGCGAACAAGCTGCGCGCACGCAACGAAGATCGCCAGCGACCGGACGCACCGACACGCAACAACGATGGAAGGACACGATAATGGTTGACCTCGTAGACAAGGGTGAAGCCGAGCTGCAACAGCTCACACAGAAGGTCACCATGACCACATCGAGCGCCAGCATGAAGGCCTCGCTATGGGTTGGAAAGGGAGTAGCGGCCGCGCCGTTCAAAGCGGTCACCGCGATCTACCGTTCAATTCAGAAGAACGTCAACAAGCAGCGCGAGAGCGGGCAGGTTTCACTCAAAGATTTCAGCAAGATCGCGGAGGGCAAGCGCGATCTAGTGAACATCGACGACCGGGCAGTGTCGAAGGAGCTAGAGCGCGAGCTGCGCCGTCACGGCGTTGTGTGGAGCGTTGAGACGCACCGCGACGGCTCGCGCACCTTCCACGTTCAGGGGAAGGATGCCGAGCTGATCCAGCACGCTCTAACGGTCGCGGCCGAGCGCGTCGATGAGAAGCTGGCGCGCAACGCGCCTGAGCTGCAACAGGGCGCAGCGCAGCAGGAGCAGCAGCAGACCGTCGAGCCGACGCTGAGCAGCGACGACCAGACACAGGTGCCCGTACACGGCACTGACGAGCTGCGCGAGGATGCACCGCGCGTCGAGAGTGCCGAGCTGAGCGAGACACGCACGCGCACCGACGACGCTGCGCCTGAGCGCGTGACGACGCAGCCAGACGAAGCGGTGACAGATCGCGGCGGCCACAGCATCGAGCGTGAACCAGCGCTCACACGCAGTGAGCAGCGGCCCGAGCAAACCGCACGCGACCGCACGCGCGCTCACGCAGCCGAGAAGATCGACAAGGACGTGAAGCAGCGCAAGGCGGAGATAGATTCGAGTAAGACGCGCACGAAGAAGCGCACGCCGAGTCGCAATGCCAGCGACGACGCGCCCACGCCGAAGGCGAACCGGAGGTAGAACGATGAGCCAAGGATTCACCAAGGGCAAGGTCATTGGAGCGCTCATCGGCGGCGGGATCGTTTTCTATCTCGGTAACCGTGCAACGCACTTCACCATGACCGAATACGCCGCGGGCACGCCGGTCAACGAGATTCCGAAGCAGTTCCTACCCGCGCTCGGTGCCTCGCTGTTCCAGCTCGACTTCGATCAAGCTGCACTCATCGGCGGCACCGTGGCCGCCGTGCTGTTCCTACTCATCGTGCTCTACGGCATGAGCGGGAAGAAGAACACGAGGCAGGGCGAGGAACAGGGATCGGCCGCGTGGGCAACCGCGCGCGACATGAAGCCGCTGACCACGAAGAACCCCGCCGAGCGCTTGCAGCTCACCGCGACCGAAGGACTCGCGCTCGATCCGTACAAGACCCGCCGCAACCTCAACGTGTGCGTGCTCGGAGCATCGGGCACGGGCAAGACACGAGGGTATGTCTTGCCGAACCTTTCGACCATCGAAGGGTGGAGCTTCGCTGTCACCGACCCCAAGGGCGAGATTTACCGCACGATGCGCAAGCCCCTCGAAGCGAAGGGGCTGCGCGTTCGCACGTTCAACCTGGTCGATCTTCGCCAGTCCAATCGCTTCAACCCGCTCGCCTACATCAACGACACCGAACCAGAAACCGGCGTCGCTCAGCTCACCGAAACGATCATGGCGAACACCAGCGGCAAGGAGAGCCGCGGTGACGGGTTCTGGGAGCGAGCAGAGCGCGCTCTACTCACCGCGCTCATCGCCTACGTCTGGGCGACGACGACGGAGGAAAGCGGCCAGATGCACTTGCCGTCCGTGGTTGACCTGCACAAGGCGATGGAGGGTAGCGAGAGCAACCCTGACGAGTTCAACAGTGACACCGACCTCAAGATGGAGGCCGCGCGCAAGATCGTTGAAGAGTGGAAGGCAGACCCCGCCGCGTTCGGTGCAGAAGACGAGGCCGTGATGAAGATGCTCGACTTCGCCGCACGTCAGTACCGCGTCTATCAGCAAGGCCCGGCAGAGACGCGCCTGAGCGTCGTTATCTCGCTCGGCGTGCGCCTCGCGCCGCTCGACATGCACGACGTGCGCGAGATTCTTTCCAGTGACGACATTGGGCTAGATCGCGTCGGCCGAGAGCCAACGGCGCTGTTCTTGCAGCTCCCAGATACACACGTCACGTTCCGATTCCTCGCTGCAATGTTCTGGCAGTCGCTGTTCGCGGAGAACGTCTACATCGCTGACCACAACGAGGGCGGCACGCTCGACGTGCCGCTGCACTGTTTCCTCGATGAGTTCGCCAACATCGGCAAGATTCCGAGCTTTGAAGTGCTCATGGCTACGATCCGCTCGCGCGGGATCAGCGCCAGCATCATCGTGCAGGCCTTCTCGCAGGGCAAGGCCATATGGCGCGATGACTGGAACGCGATTGTTGGCAACTGTGACTCGCTTCTGTTCCTGGGCGGCCGCGACCAGGAGACGAACGAGTGGCTATCCAAGCAGCTCGGAGACGAGACGATCACGATGGACGAGTTCTCGCAGACCTACGGCGTCACCGGCTCACGCACGAAGGCTCAGCGCACGTTGAAGCGTGCGCTGTTGACAGCCGACGAGATTGGGCGCATGTCGAACGACGAGGCTATTTTGCTGATTCGAGGCCTCAAGCCGTTCAAGTCGCGCAAGGCCGCGATAAAAACGACGGCAGGAGTCTAGCTAGATGCCTCTGAAATCAAGGTGGAGAGCCGCGCGAACAGCGCGGGCGTCTCAGGGGCGAGTCGGAACTGCACCGGCCGCCCCTGACGCGGCTCAGCCGCGGTCGGTGAGGCTAAGAGTAGCCCGCCCGCTTCTAGGGCGTTCAGATCGCGTGTCAGCGACGATGCGTGCTCTGGCGCGGCCTCCCTGAGCTGCGGTGCAGTGAACGGCCCGCCAAGCCGCGCTGCACGCAGCAACAGCTCGAAGCGGCGAGGGTTCAGGTGCGAGAGCGCCCGCGCCTCAGCCTCCGAAAGTTCACCCCGCATACTCACCATTTCTACCATATCGACAAAACGACTAACTTCTCGTAAAGTATATTACGAGAAGTCGGAAACCCAAAGGAGACACCATGGACCTGCTCAACCAGATTCTCGACCTGTTCACCACCTTCGCGATCATCGGCGGCGGCCTGTGGCTGGTCTGGGGAGCGATCGTCACGGGCGGCGCGCTCAAGGATCAGAACGGCCCGCAGATTCAGACGGGCGTGTGGCAGATCATCGGCGGCGGCCTCATCATCGCGGCCGCCGCGTTGTTCAAGGTCATCGTCGCCTAGTAAGGCACCGCAATGGATATCACTGACTGGCTGGTAGCCATGCTCAACCACCTCAGTCAAGGGGCGGGGTCGGCTACCAACGACTTGTTGCTGTCGCCGGAGGTCTATAACGCAGACCTCTATTCGGCAGCGCTCACGATCCACAGCACAGCGGTGAAGCCCGTCACATCCATCGTGCTCAGCATCATGTTCGTTCTGATGCTCGCGACCACGAGCACGAGGGCTGAGGGTGACCGCGAGCTGGGCGTGCGGATCGTCGCCGCAACCATGTTCAAGATCGCTCTGGTGTTCGTGGTCGCACAGAACGCAGTGCTGCTGCTGGAAGCAATCGCATCTATCGCTACCTCGATCACGAACACCGCGAACTCGGTGGACGTGGGCACAGGCGGCGGAGACGCCGCCCTGATGGGCGATGCGATGCGCGACGACCTCGATGACCTCGGCAACATGGAGAAGTTCGGCATGATCGTCATTCTTTTCTTGCCGTGGGTGGTGCAGAAGATCGCCGCGGTGATCGCCATTGTGCTTGTGTTCATCCGGTTCTTGCAGATGTACATGCTCACCGCGTTCGCGAGCCTGCCGCTCGCGTTCCTCGGGCACGACGACACCAAGAGCATCGGCATTGGCTATCTCAAAGGCTTCGCGAGCGTCGCGTTCACGGGCGTCATCATCGTTGTCGCCGTGAAGATGTATCAAGCCCTACTCGGGGGCTGGCTCGGCAATATCGGCAGCTACGACGGCGATATGGTCGGCTTCATCTTTGGCAACTTCGGCCAATTCTTCGTCGCGCCTATCGTGCTCATCTTCCTACTGTTCGGTGCAAATGGCCTCGCCAAGAAGGTCATCGGAGAGGGCTAAGTCATGGCACTTGAAATGAAGGTCTACAAGGAGATCGCCGCCTACGAACCCAAACCGATGTTTGGGCGCACCTGGCGACAGATCGCCGCACTCGCGTTCATGGTTGGCATCGGCGGCGGCGCGTTCGCCGGAGTCACCGTAGGACTCATGGGCATCGGTCAGACGATGGAACAAGCAACGACGGTCGGCATGTACGTCATGTTCCCGTTGCTCATCCCAGCAGCCATATGGGGCTGGTGGAGACCTATGGGCCTCAAACCCGAGCAGTATCTCGGATTCTTCCTCCGCCACCACCTGATGAGAAAGACGATTAGCTATGCAGACACCTTCGAACCCCAGCCCGGTAACGACTCCGCAGGAGAACCCGTACCTGTCGCGCCCGGCGAACCTGCCGAGCCGACCAGCCGAAACCGAAGCGCCAAGCAGCGCCGAGCCGCAGCACGGAAGCTCCGCAAAACGATCACGGAACACCCGCAAGCAGAAGCAGCGCGCCGCCGCCCAGGCAAAGCCCGGAGAGCGCCGCAACCGCAAGGCCCGGAAGTCTGGCAGCGATAACGCTGGCCCCACCGGCTACAAGGCCGCGCCGAAGCGCACGCGCGACATACTGGGCTACGAAGCGATTATGCCCAGCGGCGTCGCCTGGCTCGGTGAAGATGAATGGTCGATGACACTGGGCATCAGCGACATCAACTATGTCGCAGCCGCCGAAGACCAGCAGACGAGCATCGTTGACCGCTGGGCGCGATTCCTGAACAGCTACGGTGCAGGCACCCGCGTACAGGAAACCATCGTGAACCGCGTGCTCGATGACGCCGACGTGAGCCAGCTTGTGCAAAAGCCGCTGCGAGGCGACGAGTTCGATTTCTTCCGCACCGACTTCAACCGAATCGTGCGCGACAAGCTCGCGGCCGCCAGCGGTAACACGGTCACGGAGAAGTACCTGACCGTTACCGTGCAAGAAACCGACCTCGAAAAGGCTGAAACGACCCTCACGCGCATCTTCCACGAGGCCGAGGCAGCGCTGCAAGGCATGGACGGGTGCCAGGTGCACCGGCTCAACCGAGCCGAGCGCCTCGAAGTGTTCAGCCACATTCTGCGACCACACGAGCTGTTCACATTCAACGAAGACGAGTTCGAGCCGAACCGCAAGCTCTCAACGGCCGATTTCGTCGCGCCCTGGGAGATTGACGCCAAGGACAAGAACGGCCCGCTCATCTTCCGCAACGGCTCGGGAGACACCTACCACACCGTGCTTTGGATGCGCGATTACCCCGTGTGGCTCTCGGATCGACTCATCTCAGAGCTGACCGAAATCAAGTGCGACCTGACTATCTCGCTGCACCTTGAACCCCTCGAACAGGTCGAGGGCATGAGCCTTGTGCAGCGGCAGATCGCAGAGCTTGAAATGCAGAAGATCACCGAGCAGAAGCGCGCGACCAAGCAGGGCATCGACAAAGAAATGATCCCGCGCGCGGTCAAGGACAATCTCGAAGAGGCCCAAGGCCTCCGCGATGAGCTGCGCAGCTCGAACCAAAAGCTGTTCTCAACGGTGATGGTCATGGGAGTGAGCGCCACGTCACGCGAGAAGATGGAACAGAACGTGAAGCGCGTGATGACCGTGATTCGCAAGCAGAGCTGCACCGCCGAGGTCGCAACCTACATGCAGCTCGACGGCCTGACGACCGAGCTACCTATCGGCCGCCGCCGTATTCCCATGCGGCGCACGCTGACCACGGCCGGAGCCGCAATCATCGTGCCCTTCACCACGCAAGAGCTGTTCGTTCCCGGTGGCAACTGGTACGGCGTGAACGCACAGAGCAGCAACGCGCTCGTGGCTGACCGCACCCGTACCACTAACGGCAACGGCTTCATTCTCGGCACCAGTGGCTCGGGTAAGTCGCAGAGCGGCAAGATGGAGATTACGAACGTGCTCCTGAGCCGCCCAGACGATGACGTAATCGTGATCGACCCCGAGCACGAGTACGAACCGCTCATCGAGGCATTCGGCGGCGAAGTCATCCGTATTCACGCGGGCAGTGAGCAGCGCGTGAACCCGATGGATATTGAGCTCAACTTCACGACCGGCGAAGATGACCCGATCAACGCCAAGTGCGAGTTCGTGCTGACCATGCTCGAAGCGCTCGTGGGCGGCAAGGCTGGACTGACGCCCGAGCAGCGTTCAGTCGCAGACCGCAGCACCCTCACGCTCTACAGGAAGCACGCCGCCGAAGGCGGGCCAATGCCTACCCTGGTGGAGCTGCGCGAAGCACTCGCACAGAGCGGCGAAGACGCAGGCCGCGAGCTGGCGCGAATGCTCGAAATCTACACGATTGGTTCGCTCGGCGGCTTCTCGAACCGCACGAACGTCAACCCGGCAAACCGGCTTGTGTCGTGGGATATTTCCAAGCTCGGTAACGAGCTGCGCACGTTCGGCATGATGGTCATTCTCGATCAGATTTGGAACCGCGTAGCTCGCAACCGCGCCGAGGGCCGCCGCACCTGGCTCTACATTGACGAGTTCCACCTGCTGTTCTCGAACAAGTACAGCGCGGATTACTTCCGCGGCCTGTACAAGCGTGCGCGCAAGTGGGGGCTGATCCCCACCGGCATCACGCAGAACATCGAAGAGCTGCTGGCAAACCAGGACGCACGCCTGATGCTCGCTAACTGTGACTTCCTGCTGCTGCTGGGCCAGAACGCAACTGACGCCGACAGTTTGTGCGAGCTGCTGCACTTCTCCGAAGAGCAGCGCCGATTCTTCACGAACGTACAACCAGGCCACGGCCTCATGCGCTCAGGTAATGCGGTGATCCCGATGGACGGTCGCATCCCGACCGATTCAGCACTGTACAAGCTGTTCTCAACGTCATTCGGAGAGAGGTAACCCCCAATGAAAGGCCTTCGCAGCTCCAACCCGCAGGGTGAAGCATCCGACAACCTCGCGCGGCTCTCGCTCAATAAGCGCTCGGTGCAGATCATCGGCGGCGATGATCCCACGGACGCGCCCACCGGCACGAGCGGCGGGGCGCTCGGCCGCGGAATGCGCGGCACTGCGAAGGCCGCAGGCAAAGCAGGCGCGGGAGCTGCGAAGGGCGCGGGCGACAGTGTTGTGAAGGGCACCGCGCTTGCGGCCACCACCGCCAAGACGGCTGACGGCGACGAGGACGCGGTAGACCTCGCTACCCGCGAGGGAGAGAATGTGGCTCTCGCAGGCGCGAAGCGAGGCACCGCCGCCACAGCCAAGACCGCGGGCCGAGGCGTGCGCTCGGGCGGCCAGCTCGCCGGGAAGGCCGTCAAGGGCGGCATCGTTGCGTCGCAGAAGCGCGCCGCGGCCGCGAAGGCCGCCAAGACCACCGCGAGCACAGGCACGTCGATCACCCGGTTTGCCGCAGCGCAGGCACGCGCGGCCGCCGCCGCAGCGAACGCGCTGCGCACCATCGTCGCGGCCGTTGCGGCCGTCGCCACTTCGACACCGATCATCACGATTGTGTCGGCAGTGCTCGCCGTGGTGCTGCTCATCATTGCCCTACTGGCATTCTTCGCACCCGCCAGTGCGGCCGCGTGCAGCTTCAACACAGGCGGCCGTATCGACCCCAGCAAGGTACCCGCCACCAGCATTTCGGGCTACGGCCATGAGCAACTAGTGAACGCCGCACACATCATCCAGGCCGCCCAAGATCGCGGCCTGAGCGTGCGCGATCAGACCATCGGCGTCATGACCGCTATGGGTGAGTCGAGCTTGCAGGTACTCGAGTACGGCGACGCCGCAGGCCCGGATAGCCGAGGCTTGTTCCAACAGCGCGACAACTGGGGCACACTCGAAGACCGGCTCGACCCCTACATTTCAGCGGGCAAGTTCTTCGACGCCATGATTCAGAAGGTGCCCGAGGCCGAGCGTCAGAGCCTCGCCCCGACGCTCGTAGCTCACAAGGTGCAGGTCAACCAAGACCCGTTCCACTACGAGATTTACTGGGTGCCCGCAACCGCCGTGGTCGCTGCACTGTCAGGCCTAGATTCGAGCCTGCTTAGCGGCAGCGGGAGCTGCGAAACGATCCCAGGCATTCCCGGCGAAATCGGCCTCGACGGATGGGCGCGGCCCGGCAACGGCCCCATCAACGGAGGCTTTGGGCCTCGCGAAGTCATCCAGACCCCGGCCGGGCCGACACAGCCATTCCACTACGGCCTTGACCTTGAAGCCGGAGGATGCGGCGGCCCCGTCTGGGCAGCCCGAGACGGCGAAGTAAGCCGCGTATTCGACGGCGGCGGCGGCGGAATGATTATCGAGATTGACCACGGCGAAGGCCTCGTGACTTGGTACGTCCACAGCTACACAAACGAAATCATGGTTTCAGCAGGGCAGAAGGTCAAAGCCGGAGAACAAATCGCGCTCACCGGCAGCTCGGGCTACAGCACCGGCTGTCACCTGCACTTCGAGGTGCACCTGAACGGCACCGCCGTTGATCCCCTCCCCATCCTCACCGCCGCTGGCTTTACGTTCTAAGGAGCACCACACCATGATTGACCGCAAGCGCCTCACGCTCATCATCATCGGCTGCATCGCAGCAGCCGCGATTCTCGCAGGCCTCATCGTGTGGCTGGTACTCGCCAACCAGAACAACGATGAGGACGACGCGCAGCCCGACACATCGAGCCAGATCGAAGAGACGCCCACCATCACGTTCACCGAGGAACAGCAGCAAACCGTCTTCGACGTTGCCCGCCTCGCCGCTGCATGGAACGGCACCGCCAACCCGGAAACGACGCAGCAGCGCTATATCGAGGCCGGAATGAGTGAAAGCCTTGCACGCGATTACCTGCCTGTTTGGGCGGGGTATTTCGGTACTAACGAAATCTCACAGATCAAGGTCAACAACGTCGGCAGCGTGCCCGCTTCAATCGAATACGGCGAAGGCAACGAACACCGCGAACCGGGCACCGGGCAATTCCGCGTCGGCGTCTCAGTGAACTACGAGGGCACCTATCACAACGGCTCCACCACCGTGCCTATCGGCAACAACACCGCTATCTGGTACTTCATCCTCGATGAGCGCACCGGCACCGTTGTTGACATTGAACAGCCGATGCTTGGTGACCTCGACCTGCCCGCCCCGTCATTGCCCGAGTCCGAAGAGTAAGAAGATCCGCTATGTCCATTGAATCGTTCGTCGGCCGAGACGGCTCAGCTCGCATCGTTATCGACGGCCACGAAACAAAGTTTCGTGCCCCTTCGCTCGCGGAGGCCCGCGACAAGGTACGAGACATGGCAATAGCGCACGCCGTGGAGACGGGCCAAGCCCAGCACTTCATCGCCTATGACCCTGACGCCAACTGGCAGTTTTACGTCTACCCAGAAGGCACGATTTCGCTGATGCCCACGCCGGTCATCGCCCCGAAGCCGCGCCCCAACCCGATCCCCGAGGCATACCACGCCGCCCCCGCCGAGGAAGAAACGGTGATCGACCACACCATCGTCGTACCGCGCAAGGCAGCGCGGCCGACTCTGCTCGTGCACGTCGAAGGCGCAGGCGCGCTGCGCGCTGAACCGCCCATCGTGCTCGGCCGCAGGCCCAAAGAGATTGCAGGGCACACAAGCGTCACGCTTGTCAGCCCTGGCCGTGAGTGCTCGCGCACGCACGCCCTGGTCGACGTCGATGACGAATGCCGCTTGATCGTCACCGATCAAGACGCAGCAAATGGCACTGAGGCCGATGGAACGCCCCTCGCACCACACACGCCGACCGTTGTTCCCAACGGTGTGCGCTTGCAGCTCGGAGACGCCGCCGTGCGAATTGAGGCGTACCCACCGAATCAGTCACCCGGAGGCAGCGCCACGGCAACGGCTGTCGCATCACACAAGGAGGAAGCATCATGACCGCTCATGCCACTACCGAAAAGGACGGCTCAGCAATCGTCACGCTCAACGGGCAGCCCCAGAAGGTCATCGGGGCAAGCCTCGAAGACGCCCGCCGCAAGGTCGCAAGTATTGTGGTGGATCACGCGGCCGCGACCGGCGAGGTAGTCGAGTTCATCACGACCGAACCAGACGGCACTTGGGAAATGATCGTGCATCCTGACGGCACGATCCACGAGAAGCCCGAGCCGGTCGCATCGCCCTATCTTCGCCCGAGCACCGAGACGATCACGGCCGCCACGCCTGTAGACGAGGACACCGCAGAACGGGCGCCGCAGACAATCGTCACCCGTCGCGCGATGCGCGAATCGTTCTTGAAGAGCACTCGCATTGAGGAACCCGCGATGAAGGGCTGGCGAGGCACCGCAACCCGGCTCGGGCTGCGCCTCTCCCCTGGCCCGGCCGAGAAGGCCGAGCGCGATGACACATTCGCCGTGGCGCAGCACTGGCCCGGGCCGCGCACCATCGCCGTTGTGAACGGCAAGGGTGGAGCGAGCAAGACGCCTACGACCGTGCTGCTCAGCGCGATCTTCGCCCGCTTCGGTGGTGCTGGCGTACTGGCTTGGGATGCCAACCAGACGCGCGGCACGCTCGGCTGGCGCACCGAACAAGGCCCGCACGAATCAACCGTGCTCGACCTCCTGCCCGCCGCAACCGAATTGCTCGGCACGGGCGCTCAGTCGGCCGACCTGGCACGGTACGTTCACCACCAGACCGCCGACCGCTTTGACGTGCTGCGCTCTCAGCCACTCGCACTTGCATCAGAACAGCGCCTCAGCGCCGAAGACGTTGACGCAATCTGGAACGTCGCCCGCAAGTATTACCGGCTCGTGTTCATCGACACCGGCAACGATGAGAGCGATGCAATGTGGGGCCGCCTGGTCGATCACGCCGACCAGATCGTCGTGGCCACGACCACACGCGACGACCACGCAGAAGCAGGCGCACTGCTGCTCGAAGCACTCGCAGACCGCAGCGAACGTTCGGCGCAGCTCGCTCAGCACGCCGTCGTCGTCGTCTCGCAGGCAGACCCGCGAGCTACGAGCGCGAACATCAGCACCGTCGTCAACGGCTTTACCAGCCTCGCACGCGAGGTCGCCACAATCCCCCACGACCCCCAGATGGTCGAGGGCTGGCTGAACGTCGCGGCACTGCGCCCCGCGACTCAGCGCGCATGGCTCGGTGCGGCGGCCGCCGTTGCACGCGGCCTGTAGCCCCACCAGCACTGAGGGCCGGTAACGCTAACGCGCTACCGGCCCTCAGTCTTTGTAGGAACCCCTGCCGCCGGCTGCGCGATCGCCAGGAGGGTTTCTACAAAGAACAGCGACTACCGACGACACGCCAAGCAATCAACGTGTCTTTGGTGGCGCTACTTCTACATCTACCTGTAGTGTGGTGGCATGACCGTTAGGCGAGCACCACGAGGATCACGCATCGCGCCCGTGCGCGCAGCGTGGTCAATCGAGCTGCACCGCAAAGAGCGCTTCGACCAGATCGCGCGCAACTCCGGTGTGACTTCAAGCGTGTTCCTCGAACTGGTAATCGACCACTTGGAAACGGAGCTGAGCGACCGCGGCGTGCCGAACTGGATGCCTCAGCCTGAACCAAACGAAGGAGAGCTACCCATCGACACCGCATAAATGAGCGATACCCCAGCTCGGGGAGCTGGGGTATCGGAGAAGTCATTACCTGAGCCGTATGAAGTTTGGCGACCGAATCGGATCAGGTGGAGCAAAAATCGCGGAGCTTACCAGGAGGTAACTCATACGGCTTTCGCGTGCCTACCAGGAGGTGACCTAGGAGGTGACACCATCATAGCAACAGACCGCAACAAATGCGCGACCCAACTCTCAGTTGCCGACGCATGGGCGATCACCGCAGCGATCAGCCCCCGCCCTACCGTGCGCGTCGCAGCCGTCAACGAGGACGGCAGCACGCTCAACAGCTACCCGCCGCAGTACATCACGCCGGTCACCGCGGCCGCGCCTGAGCGGCCCTGGGCGATCTACCTCACCGACCGCGAGCACGCCTACCGGCTGCTCTGCTTCGACCTGGACGGAAAGACGCCCGAGGCGGCCGAGGCCGCCGAGCAAGACACGGCCGCGCTCGCGCGGCTCCTCATCGACGCGGGCCTTGCCCCCGTCGTCTGCCAGTCTGGCCCGCAGGGCGGCCGTCATATCTGGATCGCGCTACGCGAGGGAGTCGCGGCCGAGCTGGTACACCGGCTCGCACGGCTCGCCAAGGTGCTGCACACGACGCTCGACCTCTCCCCCATCATGAACCCCGCGGCCGGATGCGTGCGCCCACCAGGTGCACCACACCGCCACGGCGGCAGCTCGACCGTCATCGACGGCAATCTGGACTCGCTCACGCGCCCCAGTGGCACCACGGCAGCCGTATCGGCCGCCGTTGAGCGCCTGGCCCAGCTCGTCAATGATCGGGCCGCTACGGAGCGCACAGACACGTTCTCGGCCGACACCGCCCAGGACGACCGCAAACACCCCCACATTCCCGGCACCAAGCGCCCCCTAGCGCCCGCAGCGGACGCAGCGCTGCGCACCAATGCCGCCGCAGACGACGCTAGCGCCGTGCTCTGGCGCGTGCTGACCGGCGCGGCCGCCGCGCACTGGCACTACAGCGACGTAGCCCGCGTGCTCGACACAGCCCCCGGCCTGGAACACGCACGCACCCGCAACGAAGACGGCCGCCGCATCGCACGTCGGCCTGACGAACGCGCGCGCGTGCTGCGCCGCCAATGGGATCGCGCCGTCGCCTACATCGCCAGCGGCCGCCGCATCGTCGGCCGCGATGAGACGTTCGACGCACGCGCCGACGCTATCGCCGCGCATGTACTCGCCGTACAGAGCCGCGCAGACGCCGCCCCCGGCAGATGGAACCGCGGAGGCGGCCCCGCTGACCGTCGCGTGCTCGATGCGCTGAGCATCCTTGCCCTGCAAGCCCTCAGCGCCGATCTGGAGGCCGATACCCGACGCCTGGCACTCATGGCAGGCATCGGCCGTGAAACGGCGCGCACAGCGCTGCTGCGCCTCGCAGAAGACGACTGGATCGTTCGCACCAACGAGGCCGAAGGCCGCAGCGCCGCACACTGGAAAATCGGCCCTCACGTCGTTATCCACAGCAACCCAGTAGATGCCCGGTCACAAGTCGCCCACCGCCCCCCCGGCAGCGGCGCAGCCGCACGAAACGCGCTGCTGCTCGAACTCACAAACCGGCTGGACGATGCGGCACATGACCTCTTCACTCTCGGAGCACTCGGGCTACACGCTGGGAACGTCTATGCACGCTGCACTCACGATCCTCTCTCACTCGGAGAACTCGCCCAGCTCACCGGATCAGACGCAGCTCACACGGTACAGACACTCACCCGGCTCATCGAAGCTGACGTGCTGCTGCTCAGCCGCGACGGCTGGCACAAGCCCGCCGCCGACCGCCGCGACGCAGCGGCCGACGCCTGCGGCGTCACCGGACGCCTGGCAGCTCGCGCCGAGCGCTACGCCGTCGAGCGCGAACTGTGGGCCTGGTGGTGCGCCGAGCTGGACTGGATGAACACGCCCCGAGCTGAACGCCCGAAGCGCCCCGCACCAGGTCAACTCGTGCTCGTACCTGACCTTGGCCCAGCCCCTCGCCCGATTCATCCCCGCACCGCCAACGGCCGCGCCGACTACCGCGCCGCCCGCTGCATCATCACCGGCACTACTCCCCCAGCTCGGCCGCGACCCGTGCCCGTATCCGACGCCGAACGCATCATCATGGATGTACTCGGCGCAAAGCCGATTGGGACAATGCCGTTCCCCCGTTCCCACGACGAGACGCAACCAGACCCCCTCGAAGGCAAAGCGCAGCGCAGCGGAGCGCGGCAGCCCTATCGTGAGCGAACCGACCGCACGACGACCGTTCGCTTTGTCGGATGACGCACATGCCGCCACCTGACGGAGCAGGCGGCAGCCTGTGGACACCGACGCAGAGCCTCACCTGCCCACAATGTGCACAGCCCAGCTATCGCGGGGCTGGCCTGCACACAGTATGGACAGCCAAGCAGTAACACGAGGGTCGCACCGCGACCCAGACAAAGCAGTGCAGCTCTTCGAGCTGCACCATGTGACGGCCGCAAGCGGCCGCAGTGCTTGAACGCTTCGCGTTTTTTACCTTGAAGCCTGGCGGCATTCTACGTTCGCTCAACCTGCGCGCAAGTGCTTTCGCGGCATATCCTCGCTCGCTGCGCTCACTCCGGTATTCCACGGTCACTTGCACTTCGGCGTCGCTCTCTGCGAAAGGCGTAAACGCCTTCAAGGCAAAAAAACGTGAGGGAGAGAGAACATGGCAACCACCTACATCTGCAAGAGCTGCGCCGGACTGGCACCCGTTGGAATCGGCTACGCGGCCGAGGGCACCGACGCCGAGGCGCAGCAGTGCGCCGAGCGGATCGCGTGCGAGTGCGGCCAGAGCCGAACCGCGAACGCTTGGGCCGTGCTCAACTGCCCATGCACCCGCATTCTTGGCCTGTACTCGACCGAGGAAGCAGCGACGACCGCCGCCGAATTGTTCGGCTCGTGCAGCTTCGCCTACCGGCTGGACGACGCCGAGCGTGACCGGCTCATCGCCGCCTAAATAGACCTATAAACCCTATAAGACCTAACGAAAGGTAAGACCATGAAGCCCACCCGAGTTATCCCGTTCGACACCGCACACATCGCCGGAGCTGACGAGTTCCACCGCTCGACCGCTGAACAGTTCCGCCAGGCAATCGGCCCCGGCGTGTTCATGTCGCTTGGTGCAAGTCAGCTCGTAGCAGTGCCCGGCCGCTACGACCGCGGCGGCCTACTGTTCACCGCCCGCATCCTTCCATTCACGCGAACCGGCGACCGCTACGCGGCCGCTCGCAACATGGCCGTGCTCGTGAGCACGACCCCGCTCGATGAAATCGAAATCGAGGTGCGCGAGTACGCCCGCGGCATCGAGCACGCGAAGATCGAAGGCGTCTACATTGACCAGCTCGCCCGCGTCCTGCTCGCCCTGGACTACGACGGCACCGAGGCACTGAACCCCCGCTACTGGCAGCAGTAGCAGCCGCAGCCCGCCGCCAGCTAGGCGGCGGGCGAAGGGGTCACCCCCTCGCGCTCCCCCCCCCCCCCCGGTCGCATCCGCGACCGGGGCCGCCGACAGAGGGCGGCCATGCGTCGGCCGCTGCGCGGCCGCCCTCATTTCAGCTATCGCATTTTCTTGCCGTGAAGCCTTCGGCAGCATACGTTCGCTCCACCTATGCGCAAGTGCTTTCGCGGCATATCCTCGCTCGCTGCGCTCGCTCCGGTATTCCACGGTCACTTGCACTCCGGCTGCGCTCTCTGCGCGGCACATTCGTGCCTTCACGGCAAAAAAACGTGAGGGGTAGTTGGTAGTCCGAGACACCGGGAGGTTCATCATGGCACGCACGATCAAGACCCAGAAGACCGCAGAGCAGCGCCGCGCAGAGGCCGACGCCCTGCACGAGTCCATCGCTCAGCAGGTGGAGCAGCTACGCGACTCCGACGCCTGGCAGCGATTCCTCGACTTCGCCCGCGCGTTTCACTCCTACAGCTTGAACAATGTGCTGTTGATCCTCTCGCAGATGCCGACCGCGACCCGCGTAGCCGGGTTCCGCAAGTGGCAGCAGCTCGGCCGCCAGGTGCGCAAGGGAGAGCGCAGCCTGAAAATCTTCGGGTTCCGTGAGCGTAAGGCCAAGGCCGACGAAGAGAACGAAGACGGCACACTCGACCAGCTCGACACAGGCGAGCGCGTCGTGCGCTACTTCCCGATGCTCAGCGTGTTCGACATGAGCCAGACCGACCCCACCGAGGAATGGATCGACCCGAACCCCGCGCAGCGCCTCGACGGAAACGACGAGGCCGGAATCTACGCCGCCACCGCCGACTACCTCACCGCCCAGGGCTGGACAGTCACCCGCGAGACGATCCCAGGCGAAACCAACGGATATACCACGACAGACGGCACCAAGCGCGTAGTCGTAGACGCAGCGCTCAGCGATGCGCAGGCCGCTAAGACGATCCTGCACGAGGCCGCGCACGTCATCCTGCACAGCGCGGAGGATCACGCCGAGTACGTCGCGCACCGAGGCTTGAAAGAGTGCGAGGCGGAAAGCGTCGCCTACATCGTCGCCGGGATCATCGGCCTTGACACGAGCGCCTACAGCGTCGGCTACGTGGCCGGATGGATCGGAGACGACACCGACACCATCAAGCAGACCGCCGCAAACGTGCTGCGCGCTGCGCACACCATCGCAGACGCGATCACCGAGGCCGACGAAGAGCAGGAAGCCAAGGCCGCCTAAATAGGCCTATAAGACCTATAAGGGTGCCCGAGCAGCCCGCCGCCAGCCAGGCGGCGGGCGAGGGGGTGCCCTCGCGCTCCCCCACCACATCGACGGCCGCAAGCGGCCGCAGTGCTTGAACGCTTCGCGTTTCTTGCCGTGAAGCCTGGCGGCACACTACATTCGCTCCACCTGCGCGCAAGTGCTTTCGCGGCATATCCTCGCTCGCTGCGCTCGCTCCGGTATTCCACGGTCACTTGCACTCCGGCATCGCTCATTACGAAGGCGTAAACGCCTTCACGGCAAAAAAACGAGAGGGAGAGAGAGACACCATGCAGAGCATCAGCACCATCACGACCATCGTTCCCATCGTGGATGACACCGAGATTCCGCGGCAGCTTCGCAAGCTCGCAGAGCGCGACGAAGACCTGATGAGCTACGCGCGCAGCGGCTACAGGCTCGCAAGCACCGTGGCGATCACCGGCCCTGAGTTCGTCACGTTCGTAGACACGCTGACCCGTGACCCCGAGCACAGCTAAATAGACCTATTAGACCCAAAGGAGATAAAAGTATGTTCAAGTTCCGCTCGCAGCTCACTGCCGCCCAATGGGCGACGATCCGCGACCTATGCCTGCACGAGCGGCAGCGCCCAGCGGCGCAGCGGCAGGCATTCGGCAGCATTGAAATCATCGTCATCGAGGACGACTTGACCGTGGAGAGCATCACCGTGCACCCGGACGGCCGCGCCGAGAAGTCGGTACTCAACGGCATCGGTGAGGGCTGGACAGAAAGGGAGCTCGATCAGTCCGAAATGGAGTGGATCGAAGCCTAGACACCATTAGACCTATTAGGTACAATAGACCTATAAACCCCATAACCCCGAAACCGAACCGAGAGGTTGCACTCATGACCATCACCGCCGAGCACCTGACCATCACTCTCGAAGACGGCCGCGAGCTGACCGGCCGAACCCCCGTCGAGCTGGCGCACAAGTGGGCCGAGGCCGAGCACGGCGAAGAGTGGCAGCAGCTCAGCGCCGCAAAGCAGAGCATCGAAATCACCGCTGCGTTCGATGCGCTCAACAGGGCAGCGCAGGAGTACAGCGAATGAGTGCCCGCCGCCCGCGGCCGTTCGGCCGCGGGCACCAGGCGGCAGCGCCGGGGCGCTGCACCGGCCGCATCCGCGACCGGGGCCGCCGACAGAGGGCGGCCATGCGTCGGCCGCTGCGCGGCCGCCCATCTTTCAAATCGTATTTTGCCGTGAAGCCTGCGGCATTCTACGTTCGCTCCACCTACACGCAAGTGCTTTCGCGGCATATCCTCGCGTCTCTCGCTGGCGCTCGGCCGCTCCGGTATTCCACGATCACTTGCCCTCCGGCTGCGCTCGCTACGAAGGCACATGGTGCCTTCACGGCAAAAAACGTGGGGGGAGTGTCAGAGGGAACCGAGGCACTGGGCAGGAAAGGAACCGATCATGAGCTTTACAGTCACCGTCTACAGCAAGCCGAGCTGCGTGCAGTGCAACGCGACCTATCGGGCGCTCGATAACAAGGGCATCAACTACCAGGTGATCGACGTGACCGCCGACGATGCGGCCGCCGAGTACGTCAAGGGGCTGGGCTACATGCAGGCACCCGTCGTCGTCACCGATGACGAGCACTGGTCAGGCTTTCGACCCGACAAGATCGAAGCGCTCTCGCAGCGACTCACTGACACCGCGGAATAGACCCATAAGACCCATAAGGGGGAAATATCATGCTGACCAAAGAAGAGCGCGCCGCGTGGATCGCGAAGCGCGAGGCCGAGCACCAGAAGATCAAAGACCGCATCCGTGCAGCCGGGATCAAGTACCCGCTGGGCTGGGATGAAATGGGATCGAGTGAGAAAGATATGTGGGAAGACCGCATGATCCGCTCTATCGACCGGCTCGAAGGGAAGAGCAAGTGAGGGCGGGCGCGCTGCGCACGATCCTTGCAGGCGCGCTGCGCACGATCCTTGCAGGCGTGCTCGCAATCGGAAGCGCCACCGGCCTACAGAGCTGCACCGAGACGAGCGCAGCCGACGCCGAGCTGCTGCCCGCTGAGAGCGCACAAGTGATCGCCGTAGTGGACGGCGACACCATCGACGTGCAGACGGCCGGGGGAGAGGCGCGCGTGCGCCTCATCGGCCTCGATACACCCGAAATCAACCGTGACGGCGGGCAGGATGACTGCTACGCGCAAGAGGCGCGCGACGAGCTGAACACAATGGTCTACGGGCAGGCGGTCGAGCTGCGCGCCGATCCTACTCAGGATGACACCGACCGCTACGGGCGACTGCTGCGCCACGTCTACATCGACGGGCAGAGCGCAGCCGTCGTGCTGCTCGAAGCAGGAGCCGCGCACGAGTACACCTACGATGCGCCCTACGTCGGCCAGGCCGAGCACCGCGACGCAGAGCGCGCAGCGCAGGCCGACGCGCTGGGAATGTGGGGGAGCTGCACCGGATAATCTGCGAAACCATAGACACGACTAGACCTATTAGGTACAATAGACCTATAAACCCCATAACCCCGAAACCGAACCGAGAGGAAAGATCATGACCACCTTCATCAGCTTCACCGGGAACCTGGCAAAGGCACCCGAGCTGCGCACCGACAAGAACGGCCGCCCCTACACCTTCGCTCGCGTCATCCGCACGGATCGCGTGAACAAGGGCGGTGAGTTCGAGGACGGCGGCACCGAGGGCTACGACGTTGCAGTCTGGGGAGCCGACGCCGAAGCGCTGTGCGACCTCGCTGAGCGTTGCGGGAACGTGCGCGTGAACGTCGCGGGCGAAGAGCTGCTGGACACCTACACGAACGACGAGGGCAACACCCGCACCGTTCGCAAGGTGCTCGATGCGGAAGTGACCGTGAGCCTTCGCGGCCAGACCGTCACCGTCGAGCGCCGGAACTAGACCGCCGAGATAGTGGGCTGCCAAGGTGCAGCCCACTATCTGCCCCCAATAGGGGTATTAGTACCATTAGACCTGAAAGAAGGGCACCATGATTCTTGCGTATTGCAACCAGAAGGGCGGAGTGGGGAAGTCCACCACCGTCTACCACCACGCCCGCGCCGCGATCCTCGCAGGACAGAGCGTGCTGGTGATCGACGCCGACCCGCAGGGGAACATCACCAGCGTTCTCACCGAAGACATGCAAGAGGGCGACGTCGGAGTGGCAGACGCGCTCAGTAGCCGCAGCGAAGACACGCTGGCCGACGTGCTCGTGCCCGGTATCTGGGAAGGCCTTACAGTCGCGCCGACCGTGGGCGACAACCTGGCCGACGTGCGAAACGAACTCGTTATCTCATCGGAGCCGGGCCGCGAATCGCGGCTGCGCGCGCAGCTCGCCGCGATCCAGGCCGAATATGACCTGGTGCTCATCGACTGTGGCCCCGCTATCGACCCGCTGACGATCAGCGCACTCACGGCCGCCGAGGCAGTCGTGATCGTCTCACAGTCGAAGCTGTGGAGCGTCAACGGCCTCGCGAAGCTCATGACCACCGTGGGCCAGGTGCGCGAGCACTATAACCCGCAGCTCACGGTCGCCGGTCTGGTGCTCAACGCCCACGAGGCGCACACACTCGCAGGTGGCTACTGGGCCGACGAGCTGACGGCGGCCGCCGAGGCCGCACAGCTCCCGATTCTTACCCCACCCGTGCCGAAGCGGCAGGCAATCGCAGATGCCACCGAGACGGCCCGCGGCTTGGACGAAGGCGACGCGCAGTCGCGCGACCTCGCCGTGATCTACGCCGCACACATCGACCAGCTCATGAAGGGAACTGCTCATGTCTAAGAAACCCGAACGCCGACGCTCACAACTCGGCGGCCTGTCGCCCGTAGCGCCGATGAGCGGCCGCGTTGAGACGGCACAGCCGGCCCCTGAGAGAACAGCACCCGCAGCGGCCGCGCCCGCTGCGCCAGAGCGCACCGTGACGGCCGCCAGCTCGAAGCCTGGCACCCGCACGAAGATGGGCTATTACGCGGCCCCGGAGGATAGCGAACGCATCCGGGCAGCGTTCATTGCAGCGAGGAACGCAGGGCGGCCGTATCGGTCACTCTCTGACTTCCAGCTTGAGGCAATTCTCGACAAGGTAGTTCAGCTCGAAGCCGAGCTGAACGGCGGCCGACCGTTCGAGGGCGCACCCGCGCACAGCCTGTCACCCGGCCGCCCGATGGAGTAGGGGAGTAACCACAATGGCAATCAACGAGGAACAGCGGCAGCTCGAAATCGCCGCCGAGGTCGAAGAGCTGGCGCGTGCGCTCGCGCACTCAACCCGTGACGTACCGCACCCGCGCGACTCATACCGGCTGCTCGGTGAGCTGGGCGCGACTATCGACCACCTGGCGCAGGTGATCGACCAGCTCGGCAAGTGGCACAGCCGCACCGAGGACGGCACACACTACGACGGCGAAGACGGCGACGGCACCGGCAGCGCCCGTGCGGCCGCTGACGAGATGACCACCGCAGCAAACATGCTCAGACTGGCATCGAGTCACGTTCATCGGGCACACGGCCATAACGGCGTCGTGCGTTGGTATCAGGAGCCGCAGGAGAACTGATGAGCGCGCTACAGATCATCTACTATGTCGGGATCGTCGTAGGCATCGCCATGTTCGTTGCATCATGGCTGATCCGCCGTAAGCAGATCACCGAAGGCCCGCTGGCCCGAGCTGAGAAACCGTTGATGCTCGGGGGAGCGGCCGTCACGTTAGCCTTCGCGCTGCTCGGTTTCGCCACGATATGAGAGGGGCAGCTATGACTCAGAGCGATCAGATGAGCGACGCGGAGCTGGCGCGTGAGATGAGTCGACTTGAGGCGGCGATAGCCGCCGCTGCGAGTGACGAAGAGCTGCAGCACTGCAATACGTTGTTGAGCGAAGTGCGCTTTGAGCTGATGAAGCGCGGCCACATCGCACAAGGTGGAGGCTGCACCCAATAACTCACTCCAACAACGATGATTTGGAGCATGTGCGGAGCACAGTGACCTCAACGTGAAGCCCGACACCGTGCACCACAGTTAACTATTTATCGCTTCCCGGTTGCGAGCTTCGGTGGCTAGATGTGAAGCAGCTGTGTGTTGTTGTATCTTGTATGGTGGGGGATTTTACATGCCGTTGCTTCCCCGTCAAGTAGGGGTCGCTTCCTGCGTGTCGTGGTACGCGACTGTACGAACAGATAAGTAATAGTTCATGAGCAAGGAGTCATTTTGAAGTCTGAGAACACCGCCCTGGCGTGGCCTGGGCTGACTAAACGGGGGGGGGGCACTTCTAACAGCTCTGCTGTTGCTGGTTACGACGCTGTTCGCGTTTTCACCTGTTTCGCCTGCCGCTGCCGCTGACGGTAGTCAGGTACAGATCGATAATATTGCGATCCAGTATGACGGCGATGAAGGAGTCATCGAGGATTGGTCCTATCAGAGGATCGACGTCGATTGGAGCATCCCGGGTGAGGCAGAAACCCCGGTTACGCTGACCATTGACCTCCCGGACGGTTTCTACGGCAACCCCGAGACTTTCCCCGTCAACGGGCCTGACGGCCCCGCAGGTGAGTGCGTTGTCACGCGAACGCAGGTAACCTGCACGATTGATGATGCGTTCATCGAGGCTAACCCGCACGGGGTGTCAGGTGATTTCTTCTTCGAGGCGCGCACCGAGAACGATAACCGTGAAGACGTCAACCAGACCATTGATATTGGTGGGTTCGAGAACGAGGTAGTCGTCACGCCGAGCCGTAACTGGTGCACCGAGGACTGCGAATTTGGTGAGTTCTGGGATGGCAAGTGGGGTTCATACAACACGGCCACTGATGAGATCACCTTCACTGTGCAGGTGAAGGGCGGCAACACCGGTATCCCCGCGGGCAACACCGTCACTGTCACCGACCTGCTCGACGAAGACTCTTACGAACTCATTGTTGATGACGAGTACCCGCGTGTGCGCGAGGCCGGGCTGTTGCAGTACGACCGGTGGGGCAATGAGGTCGTCGGCGGTTGGCAGACCTACCCCACAAGTGACGTCACTTGGAGTAATGGTGATCTGACAGCCACGTTTGAATCCCGCGAGGGGCGCGGTGCAGACTGGAATAACCACGACGAGATCGCACCGCCCGCACAGGGAAGTCAGCGCGGCACCGACGGTAGCTTCTACCAGGTGCAGTGGAAGGTGAAAGCTCTCACTGGTGGCGAACTACAAGACAACGGCGACCGTGTTTTCCGCAACGCAGCCGAATGGGATATTAACGGTGAAGAATCCGGTAACGTCAACGGCAGCGCAACACGCTACAACCGAGGCGGCAATGTCGTTGGCACGAACTACGGCAAGTTCCAGGTCACGAAAGAGCTGACCGGCGACACCACCTTGAACCCAGCGTTCACGGTGAACTACACCGTCACCGAGCCGGGGCAGGAACCTGTCGAGAAATCGTTCACACTGCACTCGGGCGAGACCTTCACGAGTCAGGAGTTCTTCCGCGGCTCTGTGGTGGAGCTGACCGAGGTGCAGCCGACCGACCCAGCAAACGTCAACTGGGCGACACCGGTGTTCCTCGACGCTGACGGTAACCCTGCTGACACACTCACGTTCACAGCGGACGGTAACGGAAAGCTGGGTGCGGTCACTGAGATACGCTTGCTAAACGGAGCAACCCTGCAAAAGGGCGACTTCTCCGCACAGAAGAACGTGGTGAACGAGGACGGTGTGCCGCTGGCCGACGATCTCGAGTTCGCATTGGACTACAGCTACCCCGCTGATGCTGAAAAGGGTTTCGCTGCGGGTTATGGAACGCTAACGCTGCCGATCTCGGGGGAGAGCGTGACAAGCGACGCACTGCCTGTTGGTGCGGTACTCACACTGTCTGAACCGAACCTCCCGAACGTGCCTGGTGCAACCTGGGGTGAACCGGTCATCGACCCTGCGACGCTCACCATTGGTGACAGCACCGATCCGGTGACGGTCTCGGTGAGGAACACGATCACGCAAGATGTGGGCGGCTTCTCGATCACCAAGGCAGTTATCGGTGACGGTACGGAACTTGTGCCCGAAGATGCCGTGTTCACGGTGACGTACGAGTACGACGCGATCAACGGGTTCCCTGCCGGTTCCGGTCAGATCGAGTTTGGTGCTGGTGAAACCGAAACCGTCAACGGCATTCCCGCTGGTGCGACGGTCACCCTGACTGAACTCTCGTTGGATGACCCGACCGGCGGCACCTGGGGTGAGCCGGAGTTCAGCGAGTCGTCTTTCACAGTCGTGAAGGACACGGTTGTCAGCATTGATCTGGACAACCCGATTTCGTGGAACAACGGTGACTTCTCCGTGCTCAAGGCGGTCACCGGAGACGGTGCCGACCTCGTGAGCGAGGACGCCCTGTTCACCGTGGACTACAGCTACACGCTCCCCGAAGGTCTCGGAGCTGACCCCGCGACCGGTACGGGCACCCTGACCGTTGCCAACAACGGCGAGGCCATTGTTAGTGATCCGCTGCCCTACGGCACCGAGGTGACGATCTCCGAGGCCGCCCCGACCGAGGTCGCGGGCGGTACCTGGCTCGGCTACGAGTTCGACAACCCGACCTTCACCATCGGTGATAAGACCACATTCGAGGTCGTACTGACCAACGAGATCGAACGCGATCTTGGTGGTTTCGCAGTGACCAAGGCGGTCGAGGGATCGGGTGCCGATCTGATCGGTGAGGACACCGAATTCACGGTGAACTATTCCTACCCGGCCGGTGACTGGTACGAGGCGGGCGAAGGGTCGCTGACGGTCACCAAGGGTGGCACCGCCACGGTTGACGGCCTCCCCGAGGGCGCGGTCGTGACGCTGGAAGAAGTGCTTCCGGTTGACCCGGAGAACGGCACTTGGGTATCGGCGTCGTTCCCTGACGGCAACGTCGTCACGGTCGGCAAAAACCAGACCGCTGAGGTGGCCCTGGTGAACGAGATCGCGCTCGGCGAGGGCGGCTTCAGCATCCAGAAACTCATTGACGGCAGCGGCAAGAACCTTGTGGCTAATGGTGCAGTGTTCGTGGTGCACTACGAGTACAAGGCCGGGGTTGGTTTCGAGGCGGGCGAAGGCTCCCTCGAAGTGGTCGCGGACGGCACCCCGGTTACCGTTGACGGCCTGCCCGCTGGTGCAGAGGTTCAACTGACCGAGCAGACCCCTGCCGGTGTTGACGGCGCGACCTGGACAGGTCACGAATTCAGCACCGATACGGTCGGAGTCGGCAAGTCCGACGTGGTGGAAATCTCGCTGACGAACACTATCGAGAAGGACGAAGTTCCGGTCGAGAAGGGCGGCGATCTCGCCTCCACCGGTAGTGCTGGGCTGGGCATCATGGGTGCTGCGGCACTGGCGTTACTCCTTGCCGGTGTAGCCACCGTACTCCTGGCCGCACGCCGTCGGCGTAGCTAAGTGAGCAGTCAGGTGGGAGGCGTACACGCCTCCCACCTGACTGGCTACCTCGAAATTTGTATCAGGAAACGTTTAGGACGGATTTCTCTGATTCTGAGCACCCTGCCCTCATGAACGACGGTTTCATTTCCCCGATGGACGTCGGCTGACAGGCGGGGAGAGGCGTGTACGCATCCCCCTTTGCGAGCGCGGAATTTGTCAAGGCGAGTGAGGCCGGTGGGTGTTAGGCGGCGAGTTGGATCTCGTCGGTTGGTGGCTGGTTGATCCACGCGGCCGGGTCTCGGTCGAGGATCTTCGGTCGCGTCTGTCGCGTCGTGAACCGTTCGGGGTGGGCGCGGCGGGCGGCCTCGAGTGTGGCGTCTCGGTCGCGGTCGATGGCGTCGGCGTGCCCGTAGTGCACGTCGGCGGGCGTGTGCATGCCGAGAACGCCCGGTTGAAGGCGCAACTGCGGAAGGCCGAGGTGGAGTTGTCGATGACGCGGACGGCGTTGGAGATCATGGGAAAAGCGCACGCGCTCTTGGGGCAGATCTCCGAGAGCGCGGACACCGACCCGCGGCGCGGGAAGCGCTCATGAACACCTACGTCGAACTGGCCGCCGCGGACGTGCCGACCCGGCAGGCGGCAGCCCTGACCGGCGTGGCGCGTGCGACCGCGACCCGCGCCGCCTCCCGCGCACGCCGACCGGACCCCGAGCCGCCGTCGGCTCGTCCTGCCCCAGCGAACAAGCTCTCGAGCGTCGAGCGGTCGCTGGTGCTGTCCACGCTCAACAGTGACGAGTTCGTCGACAAGCCGCCGTTGCAGATCTATCCCATCCTGCTCGAGCGCGGCGAATACGTGGGCTCGGTCTCGACCATGTATCGGGTGCTGCGCGAGCACACGCAGGTACGGGAGCGGCGCCGGCTCGCGACCCATCCGCCGCGGAAGGTGCCGGAGCTGATCGCGACCGCCGTCGGGCAGGTCTATACCTGGGACATCACGAAACTCGCCGGCCCTGTCAAAGGCACGTACTACGACGCGTACGTGATGATCGACATCTTCTCCCGCTACATCGTCGGCGCCATCGTGCACGCCTGCGAGGACGGCCTACTCGCCAAGGAGATGATGACCGACGCGTTCGGGATCCACGGCACCCCCGAGGTCGTGCACTCCGACGGCGGCCCCTCGATGACGTCGAAGACCGTCCGCACCCTGCTCGCCGATCTCGGCGTGACCGCGTCCCGCTCCCGACCGCACGTGTCCAATGACAACCCCTACTCCGAAGCGCTGTTCAAGACGATGAAGTACCTGCCCGTCTTCCCCGACCGGTTCGTCTCCCTCGCCCACGCACGGCAGTTCCTGGACGAATTCGTGCACGCCTACAACCACCACCACCGGCACACCGGCATCGGCATGCACACGCCCGCCGACGTGCACTACGGGCACGCCGACGCCATCGACCGCGACCGAGACGCCACACTCGAGGCCGCCCGCCGCGCCCACCCCGAACGGTTCACGACGCGACAGACGCGACCGAAGATCCTCGACCGAGACCCGGCCGCGTGGATCAACCAGCCACCAACCGACGAGATCCAACTCGCCGCCTAACACCCACCGGCCTCACTCGCCTTGACAAATTCCGGACCGCCGAAGGTATCGACCTCAATTTCGTCCCGCTGCCCGTGGAGGAGATCTTCTATAGGCAGGTCACGTATCGGGAGTTCGACGTTTCTGAAATGAGCCTGTCGTCCTATGTGCTCACACTCAACGATGAGAGCCCGCCGTTTATCGCGTTGCCTGCGTTCCCGTCTCGCTACGCCATCCTTCTTCTCTTTCGTCGAACGTCACCGCAACACCGTGTCGCTGGGGTTCGTGAAATCTTCTTCCGGAAGCGAAACCCAGGTACTGCGCCATGAGGAACTCGCCGCAGCGATGCACAGGCGTTCGACAGTTCGGTCGCACGAACCGATCGTTTGTTAACGGACGGCACTGTACGTCGATCGAAAGTCGCGCCGACACCCCCTGCGAATTCGCGTCGCGGGATAGTTTGCCAGGATCCGGCGATCAGCGTGGTGCGCATCAAGGAGGTGCGCAGCGGCCTCAGCACGAGGAGCCTGCCCGCGAGGCCGACCACCCCGCCCCTAGGAACGGTAGGAGTGCGACGTCGGGGCGAGCTGGGGGCCACCCCCCGAGACCGAAAGTAGCACCGCAGCGACGATAAGCGCCACGCCAACCAGGGTGGTCGTCAGCTCCCCGACCAACGAACCGATCCATCCGCGTTCCTGGAGGTCTCGGAACATCCTTATGCTCAGCCCGAACGTTCCGTTCGAGCTGCGAACCGATCGTCTCGATGCGTCGTGGCAGACGCCTCAGCTGTCCACCGATGACCTGGAGTTGCACGCGGCCGTCGGCGAACATCTCCCTTGAGTCCATCGCCAGACGTATGAAATGAGGAGTTCGAGCAAGGGCCCGATCGACCAAGTCGTAGTCGGCAACGAGCTGGCACAGCGTTCCCTCGAGTGACACGAAGGAAACGACTGGCGTTCTCCTCCGCTGTTGGGGACGTCGGGTCGGCTGAAATAATGGCCGGGACGATACGGTGGCGAGTCAGAGCGCCGTGATCCACCGCGCGATCTCGTCAGCGAGCTCGTCGCTATTGTCTTCGACCATCAGCATGTGGCCGTTCCCAGCGAGAACAGGCAGTTCGGACGACCAGAAGGTGACGGCGGCGCCCTGATCGGTGAGCCAGGCCACGATGTCCTGATCCAGCTGCGAGGGGTGGTCGGTATCGGCTCCACCCGTGAAGACGAGAATCGGCTTGTTCGTGAACGCGTCGGTCGGCCCGATCCTCATTTGGCTCCCACCGATGTTCTGACGCTGATAAAGCATCCGGGCCGGGATCGGCCGAAGGGTGCGGCGGAACACCTCGATGCACTCGCGGGGGAACCGCCGGCTGGGTCCGATGGCCTTGTCGTTCACGAAGGCGCTTGTGGGTTCCCAGAAACCCATCTTCGGGATGGTCCAGTCGATGGCCGCTCCACGGATGGAGACCTCCTGGTCGGACTCCCTCACGATCTCGGGCACCGCCTGTACATTTCCAGGCGGGCCCGGAGCGACGGCTACGAGCCCGTCGATGAGATCGCCATGCGTCTCTAGGAGGCGGAAGCCAATCGGACCTGCCATTGAGTGCACGACCAGCACGACGTTCCGGCCGAGACCAGAGAGGAACACGCCCATCCCTCGGCACACGCTCTCATAGTCCAGCCGCGCAGACGCCGCACGATCATCGACGTGTTGGGCCGCCTCATAGGACAACCCCAGCCAGTCCACCACCAGCACACCGTAGCCAAGCGATACGAATCGTGCCGCCCAGCCCTGTCGGCCGTCGGGCGTCTCGAGATAGTACTCGTTCGAGGCACCACCCCCGTGCACGAGGACGATCCACCGAGCAGGCGCACCCGACGGCGCCAGTTCGGTGTACGAGATCGGCGCGACGTCGTCTGGGCGTGAAATCGAATCCATAGCTTCCCCAGGCCTGTTAGGCAATGACGGCGTCGAGGGCCCGTGCGAGCCTCTCCGGATGCGTGAGCATCACCAAATGGCTTCCGTCGATCTCGATCGTGCGCGGACTATCAAGCCGCCCGGCCGCGGCCTGGTAGATCTCAGCGGGAACGGCCTGGTCCTGAGCGAGGAACACATAACTTGACGGGATGCTGCTCGCCCAGAACCGGTCGAGGCGGATCGGCTCATCGGACCAGCCTGCCGGCGATGGGACGAGCCTCGGCTCGAGCGCGGCGAGCTGCTGCTGCTCGAACGGGGACATGTCCTGCATCATCGCGGCCCAGAGCTCAGGCGGCATGACCATGGTGTTGTCGTCGGACTGACTCGCAAGCGCCTTCATCGCTGCGACCAACGGATCGGGGAACACGTCGTTAATGCTCTCGCCGTCGCGCAGCACCCAGGCGTCGACGAAGACGACCCGGCCGATGCGCTCGGGCATCGCCTCAGCGACGAGTTGGATGAGCGGACCTCCGCCGCTATGACCGACGAGCACGATGTCGAGCTGGGTGAGCTCTCTTACCTGATCGATCAGATCGCGCGCCATCATGCTCATCGTGACGCCGGAGCGGTCCACGTCACCGTCTTCGAGACCGCGCAGCGTCGGCGCGATCACCTCGTGCCCCATTCTGCGCAATTCGTCGGCGACGCCGTCCCACGCCCAGCCGCCTACCCATCCGCCGTGCACCAGTACGATCTGCATTGATCATCCTCTTCGCATATTTATCTGCTGAGCAGAACTTGTTCCTAACTAGAAGAAACAATAGCTTGCGCGGCGGAATTTGTCAAGGCGACGACGTGCCTCACCTAATATGCCCGCGAAACACTTCCGGTGCATCACGTAAAAATGCCCGCGAAACGGAATCATCAGTTTCATGGGAAGTGGGCTATCAATGCGTGCCAGACACGAGATCACACGAAAGTTCGCGAAGCAGTATGCCGCAGCGGCCAAGAAGGAGAAGAGCCGTCTCCTTGACGAGGTATGCGCGATCACGGGCTGGTCCAGAGACAACGCGCGCAGACAGTTACAAGCTGCGCTGAAACCGCGTCGGGTAGGGGCCCGGCAACGTAAGCCGCGCCCGCTGAAGTACTCACATGACGCGTTGAAAGTGCTGCAGAAAGTGTGGGCGTTCGCGGGCGGGATCAGCGGGAAATACTTGGCCGCGTCAATGGAACTCCAACTCATGCTGCTGGAAGCGCACGGCGAACTGGTCCCAGGCCGGGGCAGGTACAGTCACCACGTCGCGGACGAGTTGCTGGCAATGTCACCGGCCACGATCGACCGCTACCTCGCTCCAGCCCGCGCGAGGGACCCACTCCGCGGGATCGCCACCACCACGCCAGGCCCGCTGCTGCGGAACTCGATCACGATCAGGAAAGCCGGTGACGAGATCGAGGCCGTACCCGGGTTCTTCGAGGGCGACACCGTCGCACACTGCGGGCCCGTCTTGAAGGGTGAGTTCTGTCGCAGTGTTGATCTCACCGACATGCACACCGGTTGGACGTACACGCGCTCGATCCGGAACAACGCACACCTGCACATTCGTGACGCCCTCGACCGATTCATCAGCGAAGTGCCGTTCGAGGTGACCGGGGTGGATTTTGATAACGGGTCCGAGTTCATCAACTACGACGTCATCGGTTGGGCTGCAGAACTTGACATCTACTTCACGAGGTCCCGGCCGTACAAGAAGAATGATCAGGCCACGATCGAGTCGAAAAACAATCAGATCGTGCGCCGGTACGCGTTCTACTGGAGGTACGACACCGCGCCTCTGCTGAAGCTATTGAACGAGTTATGGCCACTGGTGAACGATCGCCATAATTTCCTCACCCCCACGAAGAAACCCATCGGTTGGGCGACCGATCAAAGGGGGCGCCGTAAACGTGTCTACGATGAGCTCGCGACACCATTCGACCGGCTCCAGCGTTCCGGTGTGCTCAGCGCCGAGACAACCGCCGAGTTGACCGGGTACCGTGACAGCTTGAACCCGGCCCACATCGCTCGCGAGATCGACCGAATCCAGCAGCGCCTCACCTACCTCGCGGCCGAGAAGACTCGCACGCTCGAAGCGATCGAACTCGCGAAAGCACCAAACGCGGCAGCCGGGGTCAAGCCGGCCCGCGCGAGCAGGAAACAGGCAAGCTAAGCTCGAGAATTACGCGGGCATTCTTATGTGAGTCACCGGTGGTGTTTCGCGGGCATATTTATATGAGGTTCCTCGGGCGAGTGAGGCCGGTGGGTGTTAGGCGGCGAGTTGGATCTCGTCGGTTGGTGGCTGGTTGATCCACGCGGCCGGGTCTCGGTCGAGGATCTTCGGTCGCGTCTGTCGCGTCGTGAACCGTTCGGGGTGGGCGCGGCGGGCGGCCTCGAGTGTGGCGTCTCGGTCGCGGTCGATGGCGTCGGCGTGCCCGTAGTGCACGTCGGCGGGCGTGTGCATGCCGAGAACGCCCGGTTGAAGGCGCAACTGCGGAAGGCCGAGGTGGAGTTGTCGATGACGCGGACGGCGTTGGAGATCATGGGAAAAGCGCACGCGCTCTTGGGGCAGATCTCCGAGAGCGCGGACACCGACCCGCGGCGCGGGAAGCGCTCATGAACACCTACGTCGAACTGGCCGCCGCGGACGTGCCGACCCGGCAGGCGGCAGCCCTGACCGGCGTGGCGCGTGCGACCGCGACCCGCGCCGCCTCCCGCGCACGCCGACCGGACCCCGAGCCGCCGTCGGCTCGTCCTGCCCCAGCGAACAAGCTCTCGAGCGTCGAGCGGTCGCTGGTGCTGTCCACGCTCAACAGTGACGAGTTCGTCGACAAGCCGCCGTTGCAGATCTATCCCATCCTGCTCGAGCGCGGCGAATACGTGGGCTCGGTCTCGACCATGTATCGGGTGCTGCGCGAGCACACGCAGGTACGGGAGCGGCGCCGGCTCGCGACCCATCCGCCGCGGAAGGTGCCGGAGCTGATCGCGACCGCCGTCGGGCAGGTCTATACCTGGGACATCACGAAACTCGCCGGCCCTGTCAAAGGCACGTACTACGACGCGTACGTGATGATCGACATCTTCTCCCGCTACATCGTCGGCGCCATCGTGCACGCCTGCGAGGACGGCCTACTCGCCAAGGAGATGATGACCGACGCGTTCGGGATCCACGGCACCCCCGAGGTCGTGCACTCCGACGGCGGCCCCTCGATGACGTCGAAGACCGTCCGCACCCTGCTCGCCGATCTCGGCGTGACCGCGTCCCGCTCCCGACCGCACGTGTCCAATGACAACCCCTACTCCGAAGCGCTGTTCAAGACGATGAAGTACCTGCCCGTCTTCCCCGACCGGTTCGTCTCCCTCGCCCACGCACGGCAGTTCCTGGACGAATTCGTGCACGCCTACAACCACCACCACCGGCACACCGGCATCGGCATGCACACGCCCGCCGACGTGCACTACGGGCACGCCGACGCCATCGACCGCGACCGAGACGCCACACTCGAGGCCGCCCGCCGCGCCCACCCCGAACGGTTCACGACGCGACAGACGCGACCGAAGATCCTCGACCGAGACCCGGCCGCGTGGATCAACCAGCCACCAACCGACGAGATCCAACTCGCCGCCTAACACCCACCGGCCTCACTCGCCTTGACAAATTCCGGACCGCCGAAGGTATCGACCTCAATTTCGTCCCGCTGCCCGTGGAGGAGATCTTCTATAGGCAGGTCACGTATCGGGAGTTCGACGTTTCTGAAATGAGCCTGTCGTCCTATGTGCTCACACTCAACGATGAGAGCCCGCCGTTTATCGCGTTGCCTGCGTTCCCGTCTCGCTACGCCATCCTTCTTCTCTTTCGTCGAACGTCACCGCAACACCGTGTCGCTGGGGTTCGTGAAATCTTCTTCCGGAAGCGAAACCCAGGTACTGCGCCATGAGGAACTCGCCGCAGCGATGCACAGGCGTTCGACAGTTCGGTCGCACGAACCGATCGTTTGTTAACGGACGGCACTGTACGTCGATCGAAAGTCGCGCCGACACCCCCTGCGAATTCGCGTCGCGGGATAGTTTGCCAGGATCCGGCGATCAGCGTGGTGCGCATCAAGGAGGTGCGCAGCGGCCTCAGCACGAGGAGCCTGCCCGCGAGGCCGACCACCCCGCCCCTAGGAACGGTAGGAGTGCGACGTCGGGGCGAGCTGGGGGCCACCCCCCGAGACCGAAAGTAGCACCGCAGCGACGATAAGCGCCACGCCAACCAGGGTGGTCGTCAGCTCCCCGACCAACGAACCGATCCATCCGCGTTCCTGGAGGTCTCGGAACATCCTTATGCTCAGCCCGAACGTTCCGTTCGAGCTGCGAACCGATCGTCTCGATGCGTCGTGGCAGACGCCTCAGCTGTCCACCGATGACCTGGAGTTGCACGCGGCCGTCGGCGAACATCTCCCTTGAGTCCATCGCCAGACGTATGAAATGAGGAGTTCGAGCAAGGGCCCGATCGACCAAGTCGTAGTCGGCAACGAGCTGGCACAGCGTTCCCTCGAGTGACACGAAGGAAACGACTGGCGTTCTCCTCCGCTGTTGGGGACGTCGGGTCGGCTGAAATAATGGCCGGGACGATACGGTGGCGAGTCAGAGCGCCGTGATCCACCGCGCGATCTCGTCAGCGAGCTCGTCGCTATTGTCTTCGACCATCAGCATGTGGCCGTTCCCAGCGAGAACAGGCAGTTCGGACGACCAGAAGGTGACGGCGGCGCCCTGATCGGTGAGCCAGGCCACGATGTCCTGATCCAGCTGCGAGGGGTGGTCGGTATCGGCTCCACCCGTGAAGACGAGAATCGGCTTGTTCGTGAACGCGTCGGTCGGCCCGATCCTCATTTGGCTCCCACCGATGTTCTGACGCTGATAAAGCATCCGGGCCGGGATCGGCCGAAGGGTGCGGCGGAACACCTCGATGCACTCGCGGGGGAACCGCGGCCCGGGTCCGATGAGCTTGTCGTTCACGAAGGCGCCGGTGGGTTCCCAGAAGCCGGTCTTCGGGATGGTCCAGTCGATGACGGTTCCACGGATGGAGACCTCCTGGTCGGACTCCCTCACGATCCCGGGCACCGTCTGCACATTTCCAGGCGGGCCCGGAGCGACAGCTACGAGCCCGTCGATGAGATCGCCATGCGTCTCTAGGAGGCGGAAGCCAATCGGACCTGCCATTGAGTGCACGACCAGCACGACGTTCCGGCCGAGACCAGAGAGGAACGCACCCATCCCTCGGCACACGCTCTCATAGTCCAGCCGCGCAGACGCCGCACGATCATCGACGTGTTGGGCCGCCTCATAGGACAACCCCAGCCAGTCCACCACCAGCACACCGTAGCCAAGCGATGCTAATCGTGCCGCCCAGCCCTGTCGGCCGTCGGGCGTCTCGAGATAGCACTCCTTCGAGACACCACCCCCGTGCACGAGGACGATCCACCGAGCAGGCGCACCCGACGGCGCCAGTTCGGTGTACAAGATCGGCGCGACGTCGGCTGGGTGTGAAATGGATTCCATGGCTTCCCCAGGCCTGTTAGACAATAACGGCGTCGAGGGCCCGTGCGAGCCTCTCCGGATGCGTGAGCATCACTTGATGGCTTCCCTCGATCTCGATCGTGCGCGGACTATCAAGCCGCCCGGCCGCGGCCTGGTAGATCTCAGCGGGAACGGCCTGGTCCTGGGCAAGGAATACGTAACCTGACGGGATGCTGCTCGCCCAGAACTGGTCGAGGCGGATCGGCTCATCGAACCAGCCGGCCGGCGTTGGGACGAGCCTCGGCTCGAGCGCAGCGAGCTGCTCCGGGGTGGCGTCCTGCATGAATGACGCGGCCCAGAGCTCAGGCGG